>NZ_CP137639.1:2500-7422 GCF_036670015.1 Niallia sp. XMNu-256 | reverse complement strand
TTTATTATTCAGAACTCCCTACTCCCAAAGCCATAATTAGAAGGAAATGTGCTCTACATGTAGAATGTCTACTACATGTGTTCAACATTTTATGATCAAATGTAGTGGATCTATCTGTATGGGGGTGGCGTTTTGTATTGGAAGATGAGTGACTTTGTTGAAGAGGTTAAACAAACCTCAAAAGAAGAGAAATTACATGTGAATACGGTTTATAATTGGTTTAAAAAGCTTGAAGAGAAACGAATCCATTATATTTCTAGAACAGTGGATACAAATGAAAAAGTATACGATGAACTGGATCTGCAAATTGCGGTTTTTATTAAAAAGAAAAGAAATGAAAAATGGGTGTTAAACGCTATTTTTAATGAGATTAAGAGGGAATTTGAGGTAAGGCCCTTTCCTGTTGGGGACATGGAGACTACAAATGTAGTCCACAATAGTGAGGCAGATGTTTTAAACAACAAGGTTCTTGAGGAATTAAGGAGTTCACTTGAAGAGATTGCAGCCTCTCAACTCAGTGAAGTAAAAAGCCAATATGAAGAGATTATGAAAAAATTCCCAGACTCTAAGGGCAGAGAGGAAGAAAGGGAAGATCGTTTTAAGGAAATGGTGGCGCGGCGACGAGTCGAGTACCAGTTGGAAAAAGAGGCACAAATTGCATGGGCTACAAGGCCAGAGGAAGAAAGAATGGTAAAAATTGGCTGGTTTAAAAAGGTCGAAAATCAAGAAGAGCGCAACCTATTTATTAAGGCATATGTACATAAAAATTTTGAAAATAGACTTAGAAAAGAGCTGGATGTATAAGTGCCTTTGTCTAGATTCCCCCCTGTTATATACCCCATTAGTAGAAATCCTATAAAAGATAAACAAGTCATCGATGGTTTTTTGAAGTGTTGATGACTTGTTTATCTTCTATAGGAGTATTCAAAGAAAATTTAAAGATAAATCCAAAATGATGAACACTATTCTCAAGTTAATAAACATAATTAATGACAAAATAGTGACAAGTATTGAAAGTGTTTATGGAGTCAGGTATATTATAGACATAGAAGTTAGTGAATATATTCACAATAAAACGAATGAATAAACATTATTTATAAATGCTATTTTTAAAAAAATCACTTGTGAAGTTAGACACAAGATAAATGGGGGGATAAGAATGAAAACAAAATGGTGGAAAACTCCTGGGGTTAGTGCAATTTGGACAATTATAAGAATTTGGTTAGGTGTACAATGGCTGACAGCAGGATGGGGAAAAATAACAGGAGGATTTGAAGTAAACGGATTTTTGCAAGGAGCCATTGCAAAAGCAGGAGGAGAGACTCCTATTGTACAAGGGTGGTATGCGGGATTTTTAGAAAGTGTCGTTCTTCCTAATGCAGGGTTGTTTAATGTGTTAATTCCATGGGGGGAATTCCTAGTGGGAATTGGCTTAATTCTTGGCGCAGCAACCATCCCTGCTTTAATTGCTGCTGCTTTCATGAACTTAAACTTCCTTTTAGCTGGAACAATTAGTACAAATCCAGAATACCTAGCTTTAGCAGTGATCTTATTATTTGTAGGAGTTGGAGGCTATTACTGGGGTATTGACCGTGTTGCCCTTCCAGCCTTAAAAGAATATTTTATTAATAAAAGAAATGGCGGTACAGAACATAAGAAACCTGTAGCTGTATAAAGTTCATATTAACTAAAAGAGCAAGTGACCTTTTAAAGGTTAGTTGCTCTTTTTATGTGGAAACCTGGAATATACACATTCTCGTTAGTACCTCTCTCAATATGTCTTGACCCCGAATTGTCTTTAGGTATCTAAAACCAAAGATTTGTTTAATCAAAAACATCTGCTTTAACAATTAAGCAGATGCGGAATACATTAATACTCTTGTTAGTTTAGCAGTCTTTAAAACATCTATTTTAAAATACTGGTTGTTCGGAACCTGTTCGGAAGTTACGAACAGGTTCCGAACAGGTTCCGAATTCACCTTTGGGAGGAATGAAATATACAGAAGTAACAATACAAAGGAAAAAGAGTTTCGTATGCACCTTATTTTTAATTTATTAATTTAGTTATTGAACTTGTATAAATAAGGTGATATTATTTACCTTCGTCACTTTTTTATTACCTTTTTTATAGATGGGTTTTTTTTGTAGAAAAAAATTTTTAATAGGAAGTTGACTTCTGAGAATAAAAATGTTACATTATTAAATGTCGCAATTATGACAAGAGATCAGGAAGTATTGATAATTGGTTTTGATGAGGAAGTTACTTTAATAAAAACTTTTTTATTAAAAAAGAATTGACGTACCTGATCAAAAGTGATATATTAAAAAACGTCGCTATTGAGACATATATTTTCGTTTTAGAAAAAAACTTATTCAAAACAGTTGACTTCAATGAAATTAAGTGGTATGATATTCCTTGTCGCTTAGGAAGCGAATAGGAAAATGATTGTTCTTTGAAAACTAAACAAAGCAGAAAAAACGTCAACGTTAATTCAGTTACTATATGTAACAAACTTTATGAGCTATTCAAACACTTTATTGGAGAGTTTGATCCTGGCTCAGGACGAACGCTGGCGGCGTGCCTAATACATGCAAGTCGAGCGAACTTGCGGGAGCTTGCTCCCAAAAGTTAGCGGCGGACGGGTGAGTAACACGTGGGCAACCTGCCTGTAAGACTGGGATAACTTCGGGAAACCGGAGCTAATACCGGATAATTCTTATCAACTCATGTTGGTAAGCTAAAAGACGGCGTAAGCTGTCACTTACAGATGGGCCCGCGGCGCATTAGCTAGTTGGTGAGGTAATGGCTCACCAAGGCAACGATGCGTAGCCGACCTGAGAGGGTGATCGGCCACACTGGGACTGAGACACGGCCCAGACTCCTACGGGAGGCAGCAGTAGGGAATCTTCCGCAATGGACGAAAGTCTGACGGAGCAACGCCGCGTGAGTGATGAAGGTTTTCGGATCGTAAAACTCTGTTGTTAGGGAAGAACAAGTACGAGAGTAACTGCTCGTACCTTGACGGTACCTAACCAGAAAGCCACGGCTAACTACGTGCCAGCAGCCGCGGTAATACGTAGGTGGCAAGCGTTGTCCGGAATTATTGGGCGTAAAGCGCGCGCAGGCGGTCCTTTAAGTCTGATGTGAAAGCCCACGGCTCAACCGTGGAGGGTCATTGGAAACTGGGGGACTTGAGTGCAGGAGAGAAGAGTGGAATTCCACGTGTAGCGGTGAAATGCGTAGAGATGTGGAGGAACACCAGTGGCGAAGGCGACTCTTTGGCCTGTAACTGACGCTGAGGCGCGAAAGCGTGGGGAGCAAACAGGATTAGATACCCTGGTAGTCCACGCCGTAAACGATGAGTGCTAAGTGTTAGAGGGTTTCCGCCCTTTAGTGCTGCAGCAAACGCATTAAGCACTCCGCCTGGGGAGTACGGCCGCAAGGCTGAAACTCAAAGGAATTGACGGGGACCCGCACAAGCGGTGGAGCATGTGGTTTAATTCGAAGCAACGCGAAGAACCTTACCAGGTCTTGACATCCTCTGACAATCCTAGAGATAGGACCTTCCCCTTCGGGGGACAGAGTGACAGGTGGTGCATGGTTGTCGTCAGCTCGTGTCGTGAGATGTTGGGTTAAGTCCCGCAACGAGCGCAACCCTTGTCCTTAGTTGCCAGCATTCAGTTGGGCACTCTAAGGAGACTGCCGGTGACAAACCGGAGGAAGGTGGGGATGACGTCAAATCATCATGCCCCTTATGACCTGGGCTACACACGTGCTACAATGGATGGTACAAAGGGCTGCAAGACCGCGAGGTTTAGCCAATCCCATAAAACCATTCTCAGTTCGGATTGTAGGCTGCAACTCGCCTACATGAAGCCGGAATCGCTAGTAATCGCGGATCAGAATGCCGCGGTGAATACGTTCCCGGGTCTTGTACACACCGCCCGTCACACCACGAGAGTTTGTAACACCCGAAGTCGGTGGGGTAACCGCAAGGAGCCAGCCGCCTAAGGTGGGACAGATGATTGGGGTGAAGTCGTAACAAGGTAGCCGTATCGGAAGGTGCGGCTGGATCACCTCCTTTCTAAGGATATTTACGGAACATCTGATCTTCGGATCATGATGAAAATAAGTTGACGAATTCTGACTTTGTTTAGTTTTGAGGGAATAATCTCTCAAAACATTGTTCCTTGAAAACTAGATAATGTAATGACAAGACATCATTAAAGTAGTTCTTTTTTAAATTAAGACCATAAATTGGTTAAGTTAGAAAGGGCGCACGGTGGATGCCTTGGCACTAGGAGCCGATGAAGGACGGGACTAACACCGATATGCTTCGGGGAGCTGTAAGTAAGCTTTGATCCGGAGATTTCCGAATGGGGAAACCCACCATCCGTAATGGGATGGTATCTTTACCTGAATACATAGGGTATTGAAGGCAGACCCGGGGAACTGAAACATCTAAGTACCCGGAGGAAGAGAAAGCAATTGCGATTCCCTGAGTAGCGGCGAGCGAAACGGGAACAGCCCAAACCAAGAGGCTTGCCTCTTGGGGTTGTAGGACACTCTACATGGAGTTACAAAGGAACGGGGTAAACGAACAGGTCTGGAAAGGCCGGTCATAGAAGGTAAAAACCCTGTAGTTGAAACTTCGTTCCCTCCTGAGTGGATCCTGAGTACGGCGGGACACGTGAAATCCCGTCGGAAGCTGGGAGGACCATCTCCCAAGGCTAAATACTCCCTAGTGACCGATAGTGAACCAGTACCGTGAGGGAAAGGTGAAAAGCACCCCGGAAGGGGAGTGAAATAGTTCCTGAAACCGTGTGCCTACAAGTAGTCAAAGCCCTTTAACGGGTGATGGCGTGCCTTTTGTAGAATGAACCGGCGAGTTACGATTACATGCAAGGTTAAGTTGATAAGA
>NZ_CP137638.1:17500-22218 GCF_036670015.1 Niallia sp. XMNu-256 | reverse complement strand
GAAGAAAAATATTTTTTCCTTTCAACAAAGACAAAAAATACTTTATCATTTTCATTCTCGGAAGTCAACTGTTTTGAAGAAACTTTTTTTGAAAACAGTTTCTCGTCAGCGACATATATTACTTTATCACCATCAATCATAGAAGTCAACTTCTTTTTAAAAGTTTTTTCTACCCTAATTTTCAATTTCTAGATTAACTGGTGACGGAGACATATATTATCATCTTATTTTAGTAAAATCAATATGTTTTCAAAAAAAGTCTCCCTTCTAATGAAAGGAGACTTACCCTATGTTTTTAAAAGCGTCATTAATAGCAGCTTCTACTTTACGTTTGTTCATTTGGGTCTTTATATATTTTTTCGTTACATTAATGTCTTTATGCCCAGCTAAACGAGAGACTGTTTCTACATCTACGTTACTATCGATCAATCTTTGACAGAATGTATGACGTAGAATCTGTGGTGTGACATTATAACCCTTTAGCATGTATTGGATCGTTCTTTCTGATAGTCTCTCCCCAGTGCGGGTGGAAACGAAAACTGCTTCATAAGAATGTGAGTCTAAATAAATTTTTAAATACTCTTTTGCTTCTTGAGACAAGGGAATAACTCTTGTGTCCTCGTTTTTATCCACTGTTAATTCGTTGTTCTCTAAATTGATATGGGAGCGATCTAAGTTACAAAGTTCAGATATACGAATGCCTGTATGAAGAAGCACATGAACAATTGCTATATCTCTTTGATTCCCATCTTCTTTTACTCTTTTAAGTAGATGAGAGTATTCTTTCGCTGATAATGATTCAATCTTATTATTTTTCTGTACAGGTTTTATCTCTAATCCAAAAGTCAACTCTGGTTTTCCAAGGTATTTAGCAAAGGTACGGATGACACCGGCAGTTTTATCAATCGTTGTCACACTTTTTTTCTGTTCTTCTAAATGGTGCATATAGGATTGAATGTCCACCTTTTTTAGTTGTCCGATACCTGTTCCTTTTTCCTGAAGCCACTCTTGATACTTTTCCATTTCACGCTTATACGTTTTAATCGTATTAGGTGATTTTTTCTGTTCCTCTAACCAATCACAAAAATTTTGAATCAGCGGAGCAGCTTCGAGAGAATATTTAGTCAATTTGGAAACCTCCCTATTCAGGACTTTAACTTAATAATAACATAGTTTAATAAAGAAGTCATCTTCCGCGAATTGTTTTTTCTTTATAAAACCTTGTTCTATTTTATAAAGAAAAAACAAAAAAGCCACTATGTAGAAAAAGCTAATTGAATATCATTATACCGTTTTTTCTAATCGTAACTGTTTTAAAAGTTCTTCAATTTCCTGTTGCTGATGCTCTATTTCCTCTTTTGACTTAGTTACCGGAACCGTTACCCCTAATTCTTTAAATAACTCTTCTTTAATCTCCTCAAATTTTGCTACAGCTTTATCGAGTTCCATTGAATAATGTTTTTGTAATTCCTTAACAGCCTCATCAGCTATAAACCAATCAGCCATTGGTTCTTTAGAGCGTTTGAAATAGGAAATCAAATAGGGCAACATCATTTGGTCTTGGGAAACCAGCTCTACCTGTGACTCCTCACTTGCCTTTGAAGCTTTTAGAACTGTTGTGATGTATCCAATTGGATTTTCAACATCATTACGATATTGGAGCTTTTCCATTAGTAAAAGAACGTTCTCTTGACCATATTTTTCCCAAGTTTGAATCATCTCATCTGTAATCGTAACGCCCATCAACAAACCTAGCTTTTTTACCCGATTTGTAAAAGAATTGGCTAATTTAAATTCATCTAAATTCTCTTCAAACAACCTTAATTGTTCCTCTTTACTTTTTGTAACAGAATGAATAATAAATTTAACTTTTGTCACTTTTCTCCCCTTTTTGATCTCTTCCAAGTCAAAAGAAATATCTGTTTTATTTTCAAGCTCTTTCTGAGCTGGCATCAAAACACGCTGCTTAAAATTCCCGTAAGCCGGGTAGATATCTTCTGCTCCAAGCAATCTTCTTAATTCACTTAATGAAAAGGTCCGCTCTTGAATTTTTTCATACTGCTTTAAAAGTTCATATATACGAATCGCATAAGTACTTTTTAATTGAACAACATTTTCAAGTTTATAACTGGTAAACTCTCTTTTTAACTCTAATAAATAAGGTCGTAAAAAGGGATCGAACCGAATATCGATCGTTCCTTCTGACTCGTTATAAGCTACATAACTAAGCCAAGCCACCTGTATGACCTTTTTATCAATTCGAACTTCAAATACTTTTTGCATCAATTCTTTGGTAATCCGTTTTAAATCTGAGTACTTATGTTGACCTTTTACTCCTAGCAAACTAGTAAACTCTTTAATCGGCAATGTATAAGTTTTAAAATCTGAATCTGTCGGTTGAATATTACTCGCTAAACAAAGAATAATCTTTTGCTCAATTGCTCCGAGCTTGTAATTCGCCTCAATCAGTCTATTCGACTTTGTTACAAAGTTACTTTGATTAACCTCAACTAATTCTGATGACCACACAAAAAATACCGTCCTTCCCCATTAATAAATCTATTATGACAAACTTACAACTATAACAAAAGATATTTTTTGTTACACCTTACACCGTTTTTGTTATAGTTACACCGTTTTTGTTATATTAGGCACCGTTTTTGTTATATTAAGCACACCGTTTTTGTTATGGTTGGCACCGTTTTTGTTATGGTTGGCACCGTTTTTGTTATGGTTGGCACCGTTTTTGTTATATTTAAGTGCCTAAACCCCTTATGTACCAAGGGGTTTAGGCACCCGAAAACAATTAAAACATATAAAACAATTAAAACATATATATGTAAAACAACAAAAGAAGGAGAGAGTGTGTTTATCTATACAAAATTAATAGATTCTAAAAAATAAAAACAATTGCTAATTAACTCCTAAAGCTTATGTTTCTTAAACGACTAAACTAGGACAGTCATTATATGTATTTTAATTACCTTTTATATTTATATAAGGTAATTCGATATATCTCTTTTTGAAGGAATTCTCCAAACAATATAGAAATAAAGAATGAAGAAAAGAAGAAAGCAAGTTTAGAGAAAGGAAGGTAAATATACTTGGCCCTCACTATTACCATGGGAATTCAAAAGGGAGGCTGCGGGAAGTCGACAACTACAGGTATATTATCTTATCTGCTTAAAGAAGACGGATACCGCGTACTAGCCATTGATATGGATTCACAAGGGAATTTAACAGAACTCTTATCCGAACAACCATCAAATGAATTTATAGAGAGATCAGTGTTAGAGGCACTACAGCAAAATGATATAAAACCATATATAGTCCCAATAAGTGAAAATCTTGACCTGGTTCCAGCCAATAACTTTCTAGCAACACTTCCACGCTGGATTTACACCGGTAAAACTTATTTGGGAGAATCGATTCAGTATAACGGAAATCCTAGTTTGATTTTAGATTCTGCCTTAGACCAGGTCCGCGACAAATATGATTATATCATTATCGATACACCACCTTCCTTAAGCGAACAAACTACAAATGCATTATGTGCCAGTGAATATGTAGTTGTGTTGTTTGAAAGCTCAAACTGGTGTTATTCAGCATTGCCTAACTTTATGGACTCCGTCGATAGTGCTAACCGGTTTGGCAACCGTGATACAAAGGTTGTGGGGATTCTCCGAACGTTAAATGACGCGAGAAGGAGCGATGCAAAGGCATTTAATGAAATGGTGGCTGAAGATTATCCTAACCATGTATTTAAAACGGTAATTACAAGAAAAGCACCGGTTGGAAGACTATCTTTGTATGGTTTCAACCAAAATAGCGAATTAAAACAAGCCTTGGAACTATATAGAAGCTTTTATAAGGAGTTGATCGATCGTGTCGAAGGTAAATGACATCAAGAGCATGAAACGACGACAAAAAGTAATTACGCCTTCACAAGTGTTAGCTGAGTCTGTGGGAGAAAAACAAACAAACATCGAAGAAACCAATGTTGATTTAAAACAGGAAATCAACGAAACAAGAAAGGAAGAAAAGAGAGTGGAGAGAAAGCGCGTATCCTTCGATCTTCGTACAGATTTACACAAAGAGTTAAAAATGCAAGCTCTTCTTAGAGAAAAAAATATCTATATTCTAATTGAGGAAGCTTTGGAAAAGTATTTGAAAGAGAATAAATAAACTTATAAAATTTTGACAGCAATCAGCAAGTCTGCGAAGCAATTTCAGTGGAGGTAAATGGAGATATAAACTGCAAGTAATAAACCCAGAGGAGAAGAAAACAGTGATACAACCAATAACGTTTTCTTATAAAATAATGGACTGTTAATTTATAAGGATCTTTTCATCAGTCGAAGTCTGATTTCAAAAAAGATTGGAGACTATTACCATTGGGTAAATGTCTAACTTAAGATACTATGATCATGCAAGCTGCATTGTTCGTATTTATAATAAGTTTTAACCTTTAAGCTGTAATAGGGAGTTTTAATTGAAACTGGAATGACAAGCCTCTGTCTACATGACATGGAGGACATGCGGGAACGTTTCTGGAACACCCACTTTGAGGAGTGGTGGTTTAAAACTTTCTTATACTAACTACGGCAAAGGCAGCACATACATAATGAATTAAAACAGTCTCCACTGGAGGCTGTTTTTTTATGGGATAATACATAGTCCAAAAATATAAGCCTAATTTTCTAGCGTTGTTAATAAGA
>NZ_CP137638.1:5000-12500 GCF_036670015.1 Niallia sp. XMNu-256 | reverse complement strand
ATAACAGGCTTATCTCCCCCAAGAGTCCACATCGACGGGGAGGTTTGGCACCTCGATGTCGGCTCATCGCATCCTGGGGCTGTAGTCGGTCCCAAGGGTTGGGCTGTTCGCCCATTAAAGCGGTACGCGAGCTGGGTTCAGAACGTCGTGAGACAGTTCGGTCCCTATCCGTCGTGGGCGTAGGAAATTTGAGAGGAGCTGTCCTTAGTACGAGAGGACCGGGATGGACGCACCGCTGGTGTACCAGTTGTTCTGCCAAGAGCATCGCTGGGTAGCTATGTGCGGAAGGGATAAGTGCTGAAAGCATCTAAGCATGAAGCCCCCTCGAGATGAGATTTCCCATAGTGTTAAACTAGTAAGACCCCTGAAAGATGATCAGGTTGATAGGTTTGAGGTGGAAGCGTGGTGACACGTGGAGCTGACAAATACTAATCGGTCGAGGACTTAACCACAATATGATGTATGTCAGTCAACATTATCTAGTTTTGAGGGAACAATTCCCAATCAAATAGTCTGGTAACAATGGCGAGAAGGTCACACCCGTTCCCATCCCGAACACGGAAGTTAAGCTTCTCAGCGCCGATGGTAGTTGGGGTTTTACCCCTGTGAGAGTAGGACGTTGCCAGGCTAAGAAACAGCCCCTATATTAATAGGGGTCTGTTTTTTTGTTTGTAGGAAAATAATTTTAACGTTCCGCAGTAGCTCAGTGGTAGAGCAATCGGCTGTTAACCGATCGGTCGTAGGTTCGAATCCTACCTGCGGAGCCATCTATTTTATGGAGAAGTACTCAAGAGGCTGAAGAGGCGCCCCTGGAAAGGGCGTAGGTCGGGCAACCGGCGCGAGGGTTCAAATCCCTCCTTCTCCGTTATTTTTTTAAAGTAACCCCCTATTCTAAAATCAGAATAGGGGGTTTTTAGTGTATGTCCCGTGCAGTTTTACAGGACAAATGACTCAGTAATATAGGGAATATTCAATTCCTCATTTAGAATATGTTACAATTAAACTCATTATATAATATATATTATATGTATATTATGTATACCTATTTTATAATAACTCATCATATAATATAAAAAACAACGGTCTTATTTAATGATTTTCATTCCATTAAACTAATCGTATAAGTAAAAGGAGTGAGAATATGTTTCTAGATTATATTTCATATTTACAAGAGAAAGGGATGTCTGAAAATACGATTATTTCCTATCTGAATGATATTAAAAAATTCTTAAAGGAAATGAACCTTGAATCTACTGATTATGTGACGACTGGGGACATTCGTAAATGGGTTAGTGTAATGTTAGATCCAAAACAAGGGAAAGCTCTGGCCGTATCGACTATTAATCGGCGCCTTAATTCGCTAAGAAACTATTACACTTGGGAAGTAAGAAATAATACGCTGCAGAGTAATCCGATGTTGGATATTCAGGCTTTAAAGTCAGCTGATGAGGAATCCGAAAGTATTATGTGGCTGACGGAAGATGAGTTTGAGGAACTGCTTCTGATTTTAAGGAAGAAACCAGTCAAGAGTAGAGGAGTAAATTCAGAGGAAAAGTATCGCCGGGACAGAATGATTATTTACCTGCTTACATATGCAGGTTTAAGAGTGGATGAACTATCGAACTTAAAAATAGTAGATGTTGATCTATTAATGAAACGGATTCGAATAGTTGGAAAAGGAACTAAGGTGAGGACCATACCCATTTCCAATATCTTGTTGGTGGAAATTCAGGATTGGCTAGCATTTCGTGCTGAAATGGCTGAAAAGAAGCTTCATGTTGAAGAATCTCCATATGTTTTTTATAGTCAACGTTCTCCTAAATTTACAGTTCGCGGGATTCAGACAATGATTGAAGGATATAGTTTGCCAAATAAAAAATTGACTCCACATATGTTTCGCCATACGTTTTGTAAGTGGATGTTAAAAGCAACGAATAACGATATTGAAAAGGTAAGGAGATTGGCCGGTCATAGTAATATTGCTACTACAAGTAGATATTTGAAAGATTCTTTTAGTGATTTGGTAAATGCAGTTGAGGCAATGCCGAGGTTTTAAAGTAATGAGGCATGCTAAAGCAATAATAAAAAAAGAGAGTTAATTAATATGATGGACTGCTAGTAAACGTTCGATATGCTAAATATAGCCCTGTCGCCTTTGCTAACGAAAGATTCGTTAGCAAAGGCGACAGGGCTATATTTACAAAGAATATTTAAAGAAATGAAGAAACCTTTATTTGTAGATTGGTTTATATATTCCGTTAAAATACTGGTCTTCTATTTAGTAAAAAAACTTTAGATCAATGTTTTTCTTTTAGTTATTATCTCAATGTCTAACTGGCACCATCCTTTATTATATCCCCGTTAATAGAATGATAAAAAAACAAGAGTCCTTTTCTTGATACAAGGCCCTTGTTTTATTTACAACTTCTTCTCTGTTCGGTTTTTAATTGTCCCACTCGACGTCAAGGATTTTCCCATCTTTAGCATCAATTTCAATTTCTGCTTCTCCACGGTCTGCTTGCAACTCTATCTCATATTTAACTAATCCATCGTCTTCATCTTTTTCGATCTCAATGACCTTTCCGTTCACAGCCTTTTCAGCAATTGCTGTTGCATCAGATTGAGAAATAATATTTTTATTCTTTTGACCACCATCTGAAGAATTAACATTATCGTCATCATCATCACTGCCAACACTGTAAATCTCTCCAGTGTAAGCATCGATATATAGATCATAATTGATATCATTATTTTCAATATCCACTTCGTATACTATTCTATCTGACTTTCTCTCTAATTCAATTTCTTCTACTGTTCCCGCAACCTCTTGAAGGGCGATTTTTTTAATGTCATCCGTACTTAGGAATGCTTCGTTATTATTTACTTTATTAGCAGTACGTCCCTCATCATTGTTCGTAGCTCCAACAGAAAATGCTCCACCGAATAGAAGCGCAGCTCCTAAAGTACTAATTAACACTTTCTTTTTCATATCATATCCTCCTTTAATTTCCTTCCGTATCTCATTTCTTACTCTTACTATATCCCTGGAAAATGAGAATCCAGAGAAGGTAAGATTAGAAATTGATTAGAATTAAAGCAAAGATAAATAAGGTTGTCTTAAATTGGGTTTTATTATTATTTTCAAAGAAGATATTACAAAAATAACAACAATCAAAAAACGAAAAAGAATCCATTTCAAATGTCTTGTAGGCTTAGTGACAGAAAGAAAGTTCGAAAATCGAATCATATTAAACATGATATTATTTTAGACAAAACACTATTAATGATTTTGGTAATTAAACAAATATTGTATTAATAAGATTTTTAATACCCAAAAATAAACCTCCGAGCCAAGTACTGTGCAGCCGCAAACTTTAGTTCATCCTCCTGTTTAATCTGTTCAACATTTCGTTCATCAGCACGAATTAATTGAATACTATTAGATGTTTCTATGAATTGCCCACAATTAATAGATTGTGTTTTAGAAATTGAAACTACTTCATCCTTTAATTTATCAGGTGTTAAAAAGAAAAAGTCATGACAATACGGCAGATAATCCGTCCATTTGTAATCTGTTATTAAATCATTTTTTGAAACTTTGATCTTAAAAATAACGATCTGTGACTCATTGTAAGCGAAAATATCAGTTTTTTTTCCATTGGGAAGGGTAAAATCCGTCATTGCAATAAAGCCACGTTTAAATAGCCATTTAAGAGCTTTAACCTGCAATTCTTTAAGTCTCTTTAAATCATCCGCAGAAAGGTAGTCAGGGGTTTCGGTTATTTTCATATAAGACTGAGTAGTTTTCTGTTTTATTCGAATCACTTCTTCTTCAATTGCGGCTTTCTTCTCTTGGACCTCTCTTAATTTCTGTTTCAATTTGTTCATTGAATTAACGAAAGAACCTGTTAAGCCTAGGCTTTCATCGGTTCCCGAGCGATATTTTAGTCCACGTTCGCGACGAGATTGCAAGGATTCCACAAAACGATAGACGTCGTTAATATAATAAACAGATTGGTTTCCGTGATATTTGATTATTCCTTGTTCTCTTAAATGCTGTTCCCAGTTACCACAAAGACGTTTAGCAAGTACTAATTTTCCATCAAACACTCCTAAATACTCCTCTAAAAAGGAACGAATAGGTCCCAAGTATGGCTCGAAAACCTGTAGATGTTTATTCCATTCCTGCTGAAAAAGGAGAATTTCCCTCTCTTTTGTTTGTAGAGATTGATTTAATTTTTCTAATTCAAGTAAACTTAAATCGGTCTCTTCCTTAAGTTCTTTGATTCTATTCCTCTTTTCATGTAAGGCATCTATGAGCAGTTCTAAATCATCTCTTGTTGTTCCATCCGTTACAACGGACAAAATTTCAATAATCCCTCCCCAGTCAGCTTGCCTGAACAAACGGGACAAAGGCAAGCTCTTAATACCTAAATGCTGTAGACGTTGGTTCAAGTCCTCATTGAGATGCTCTCTAGCAAGATTTAACATCTTATTAAGACGGGAGAGTTTTTTTGCTTGATCTAGTGAGACAGGATAGTGTTTAGGAATACGGGATACTTTCATGCCGCGTTTTAAATCAATTAAGATTCGTTTGCTTAAGTCATCACAGCCTGTAATGGTAGCTTTCATTCTATTCCCTCCATGGTGCGCGGAGCACTTAGTTGGGAATAAGTATAAACCTAAATCCAACAAACAGCAATTTCTCCATATTTCTACCTCAGTAAATTACCGAATAAATAATTATAAAAAGAAAATATAAAAACAAGAAAAGTCCATTCTTCTTAGAATGGACTTTTCTTGTTTTTACGCGCCTTAGAGGATTCGAACCTCTGACACACGGCTTAGAAGGCCGTTGCTCTATCCAACTGAGCTAAAGGCGCATAATACAGTTATATGTATGGCGGAGAAGGAGGGATTTGAACCCTCGCGCCGGTTACCCGACCTACACCCTTAGCAGGGGCGCCTCTTCAGCCACTTGAGTACTTCTCCGTAAAAATAAAAATGGCTCCGCAGGTAGGATTCGAACCTACGACCGATCGGTTAACAGCCGATTGCTCTACCACTGAGCTACTGCGGAACAATTAAATGGTGGGCCTAAATGGACTCGAACCATCGACCTCACGCTTATCAGGCGTGCGCTCTAACCAGCTGAGCTATAGGCCCATTTAATTATGGAGCGGGTGAAGGGAATCGAACCCTCGACAACAGCTTGGAAGGCTGTGGTTTTACCACTAAACTACACCCGCATATATGAAGTTCTCTCGATACCGGTGGTCGGGGTCGAACCGACACTCCTTACGGAACACGATTTTGAGTCGTGCGCGTCTGCCAATTCCGCCACACCGGCAAAAACGATGGAGGCGGCAACCGGATTTGAACCGGTGAATAAAGGTTTTGCAGACCTTGGCCTTACCACTTGGCTATGCCGCCAAAAACTGGGCTAGCAGGATTCGAACCTACGAATGACGGAGTCAAAGTCCGTTGCCTTACCGCTTGGCTATAGCCCAATAACATCTATATTTAATGGGGCGACTGATGGGAATCGAACCCACGAATGTCGGAACCACAATCCGATGCGTTAACCACTTCGCCACAATCGCCATAATTTTTTATAAACAGGGGTAGTAGGAATCGAACCCACACCAAAGGTTTTGGAGACCTTCGTTCTACCGTTAAACTATACCCCTATATATGTATGGTGGAGGGGGACGGATTCGAACCGCCGAACCCGAAGGAGCGGATTTACAGTCCGCCGCGTTTAGCCACTTCGCTACCCCTCCATAGCCTTAGGGACATAGGGAGATAATATGGTGGCTCAGGACGGAATCGAACCGCCGACACATGGATTTTCAGTCCATTGCTCTACCGACTGAGCTACTGAGCCAATATATATTTAAACAGTAGAATCCAAAGGACCTACTGGAAAATAGGGATGATGGCGGTCCGGACGGGACTCGAACCCGCGACCTCCTGCGTGACAGGCAGGCATTCTAACCAACTGAACTACCGGACCAAATTGCGGGGACAGGATTTGAACCTGCGACCTTCGGGTTATGAGCCCGACGAGCTACCGAACTGCTCCACCCCGCGATAATAATATTGTATTTATTTAAATGGCGGAGGAAGAGGGATTCGAACCCCCGCGCGGTTTAACCCGCCTGTCGGTTTTCAAGACCGATCCCTTCAGCCGGACTTGGGTATTCCTCCACTTATATAACGATGGATCTTGTAGGACTCGAACCTACGACCGGACGGTTATGAGCCGTCTGCTCTAACCAGCTGAGCTAAAGATCCTTAGATTCAACACCCATTAAATCCAATAGCGGCGGAGGGGATCGAACCCCCGACCTTTCGGGTATGAACCGAACGCTCTAGCCAGCTGAGCTACACCGCCAAAATATAAAGCGTTTGCTGTTTATTACTTGTAAAGATGGAGCCTAGCGGGATCGAACCGCTGACCTCCTGCGTGCAAAGCAGGCGCTCTCCCAGCTGAGCTAAGGCCCCATTATAAGAATATTATGGTATTCATGGTCGGGAAGACAGGATTCGAACCTGCGACCCCTTGGTCCCAAACCAAGTGCTCTACCAAGCTGAGCTACTTCCCGTAAAATAAGCGCGCCCGAAAGGAGTCGAACCCATAACCTTCTGATCCGTAGTCAGACGCTCTATCCAATTGAGCTACGGGCGCATATAGTAATAAAGTTTTTAATGGTGCCGAGGACCGGAATCGAACCGGTACGGTAGTCACCTACCGCAGGATTTTAAGTCCTGTGCGTCTGCCAGTTCCGCCACCCCGGCTAAACTTTGGAGCGGAAGACGGGATTCGAACCCGCGACCCCCACCTTGGCAAGGTGGTGTTCTACCACTGAACTACTTCCGCATATGAATCTAAGTGCGGGTGAAGGGAGTCGAACCCCCACGCCTCGCGGCGCTAGATCCTAAGTCTAGTGCGTCTGCCAATTCCGCCACACCCGCATAAATGGTGAGCCATGCAGGATTCGAACCTGCGACCCTCTGATTAAAAGTCAGATGCTCTACCGACTGAGCTAATGGCTCAAAAAAATCCACCGAATAATGTTCGTGGTCCAACGCCCCAAAAGCTGTTAGCCTTTGTTGCAGATTGAACCTCTTCGAGGTGGTCAATCTGGTGCCGGCCAGAGGACTCGAACCCCCAACCTACTGATTACAAGTCAGTTGCTCTACCAATTGAGCTAGGCCGGCATATGGTGGAGGATGACGGGCTCGAACCGCCGACCCTCTGCTTGTAAGGCAGATGCTCTCCCAGCTGAGCTAATCCTCCGATTTACAGGTTGTGCTAGTGCCTGGTGACAATAGAATGTTGCGCACTTCCTTTTAAATAAATGGTGACCCGTACGGGATTCGAACCCGTGTTACCGCCGTGAAAGGGCGGTGTCTTAACCGCTTGACCAACGGGCCTTACTAAGTATTCCTATCTGATTCAGAAAAAAATAAAGCCCCTAATAGGTTATAAAAGGG
>NZ_CP137638.1:0-2500 GCF_036670015.1 Niallia sp. XMNu-256 | reverse complement strand
TACAAAAGGCACGCCATCACCCGTTAAAGGGCTTTGACTACTTGTAGGCACACGGTTTCAGGAACTATTTCACTCCCCTTCCGGGGTGCTTTTCACCTTTCCCTCACGGTACTGGTTCACTATCGGTCACTAGGGAGTATTTAGCCTTGGGAGATGGTCCTCCCAGCTTCCGACGGGATTTCACGTGTCCCGCCGTACTCAGGATCCACTCAGGAGGGAACGAAGTTTCAACTACAGGGTTTTTACCTTCTATGACCGGCCTTTCCAGACCTGTTCGTTTACCCCGTTCCTTTGTAACTCCATGTAGAGTGTCCTACAACCCCAAGAGGCAAGCCTCTTGGTTTGGGCTGTTCCCGTTTCGCTCGCCGCTACTCAGGGAATCGCAATTGCTTTCTCTTCCTCCGGGTACTTAGATGTTTCAGTTCCCCGGGTCTGCCTTCAATACCCTATGTATTCAGGTAAAGATACCATCCCATTACGGATGGTGGGTTTCCCCATTCGGAAATCTCCGGATCAAAGCTTACTTACAGCTCCCCGAAGCATATCGGTGTTAGTCCCGTCCTTCATCGGCTCCTAGTGCCAAGGCATCCACCGTGCGCCCTTTCTAACTTAACCAATTTATGGTCTTAATTTAAAAAAGAACTACTTTAATGATGTCTTGTCATTACATTATCTAGTTTTCAAGGAACAATGTTTTGAGAGATTATTCCCTCAAAACTAAACAAAGTCAGAATTCGTCAACTTATTTTCATCATGATCCGAAGATCAGATGTTCCGTAAATATCCTTAGAAAGGAGGTGATCCAGCCGCACCTTCCGATACGGCTACCTTGTTACGACTTCACCCCAATCATCTGTCCCACCTTAGGCGGCTGGCTCCTTGCGGTTACCCCACCGACTTCGGGTGTTACAAACTCTCGTGGTGTGACGGGCGGTGTGTACAAGACCCGGGAACGTATTCACCGCGGCATTCTGATCCGCGATTACTAGCGATTCCGGCTTCATGTAGGCGAGTTGCAGCCTACAATCCGAACTGAGAATGGTTTTATGGGATTGGCTAAACCTCGCGGTCTTGCAGCCCTTTGTACCATCCATTGTAGCACGTGTGTAGCCCAGGTCATAAGGGGCATGATGATTTGACGTCATCCCCACCTTCCTCCGGTTTGTCACCGGCAGTCTCCTTAGAGTGCCCAACTGAATGCTGGCAACTAAGGACAAGGGTTGCGCTCGTTGCGGGACTTAACCCAACATCTCACGACACGAGCTGACGACAACCATGCACCACCTGTCACTCTGTCCCCCGAAGGGGAAGGTCCTATCTCTAGGATTGTCAGAGGATGTCAAGACCTGGTAAGGTTCTTCGCGTTGCTTCGAATTAAACCACATGCTCCACCGCTTGTGCGGGTCCCCGTCAATTCCTTTGAGTTTCAGCCTTGCGGCCGTACTCCCCAGGCGGAGTGCTTAATGCGTTTGCTGCAGCACTAAAGGGCGGAAACCCTCTAACACTTAGCACTCATCGTTTACGGCGTGGACTACCAGGGTATCTAATCCTGTTTGCTCCCCACGCTTTCGCGCCTCAGCGTCAGTTACAGGCCAAAGAGTCGCCTTCGCCACTGGTGTTCCTCCACATCTCTACGCATTTCACCGCTACACGTGGAATTCCACTCTTCTCTCCTGCACTCAAGTCCCCCAGTTTCCAATGACCCTCCACGGTTGAGCCGTGGGCTTTCACATCAGACTTAAAGGACCGCCTGCGCGCGCTTTACGCCCAATAATTCCGGACAACGCTTGCCACCTACGTATTACCGCGGCTGCTGGCACGTAGTTAGCCGTGGCTTTCTGGTTAGGTACCGTCAAGGTACGAGCAGTTACTCTCGTACTTGTTCTTCCCTAACAACAGAGTTTTACGATCCGAAAACCTTCATCACTCACGCGGCGTTGCTCCGTCAGACTTTCGTCCATTGCGGAAGATTCCCTACTGCTGCCTCCCGTAGGAGTCTGGGCCGTGTCTCAGTCCCAGTGTGGCCGATCACCCTCTCAGGTCGGCTACGCATCGTTGCCTTGGTGAGCCATTACCTCACCAACTAGCTAATGCGCCGCGGGCCCATCTGTAAGTGACAGCTTACGCCGTCTTTTAGCTTACCAACATGAGTTGATAAGAATTATCCGGTATTAGCTCCGGTTTCCCGAAGTTATCCCAGTCTTACAGGCAGGTTGCCCACGTGTTACTCACCCGTCCGCCGCTAACTTTTGGGAGCAAGCTCCCGCAAGTTCGCTCGACTTGCATGTATTAGGCACGCCGCCAGCGTTCGTCCTGAGCCAGGATCAAACTCTCCAATAAAGTGTTTGAATAGCTCATAAAGTTTGTTACATATAGTAACTGAATTAACGTTGACGTTTTTTCTGCTTTGTTTAGTTTTCAAAGAACAATCATTTTCCTATTCGCTTCCTAAGCGACAAGGAATATCATACCACTTAATTTCATTGAAGTCAACTGTTTT
>NZ_CP137637.1 GCF_036670015.1 Niallia sp. XMNu-256 | reverse complement strand
ATACAGCATATTGTCCCGAATAACTCCCGCATTATTAACTAAGATATCAAGCGATCCAAAGGTTTCGGCAATCTCCTGTGTTGCTTGTTCTATTTGATCTCTTTCTGTAACACTGGCTGCTTTCGCATAAACGGAATAACCTTTTTCTCTCAGCTCTTCAGCTGTTTCACTCAATGCCTTTTCATTTACGTCAATAATCGCAACTTTTGCTCCCTCTTCAGCAAACCGTTCAACAATCGCTTTCCCAATCCCGCGGCTTCCTCCAGTAACAAGTGCTGTTCTTCCTTCAAATTGATTTGTCATTCTATTTACCACCTAATATATTTAAGTTAATAAATTTTCTTGAATAAATCCTGCATTGTATTACACCTGTACGAATCCTAGCTCCGGCTAGTCTGTTTACTTGATCCTTTAATTGATCATATGAGATAAATTCACCTTCAAAAGTAATCGAAGCCTGATGTCCATACTTCTTTGCAGCTTGTTCAAGTAAGTGGTGTATAGATTTTTCAGGAACTTCAACGACATATTCTATTGATAAAAATGTAGCCACTGCTTATTCTTTACATGATTCAAAAATTCCCAGCCTCCTATTTTGGAACTTATTAGTTCAGGCAACCCAGTATTTTTATCAACATATACGTTGTAAAACTGCCATCCATATAGATAATTGTAGAAAGTAAGATATAAGTTTCCCTTGCAACATTCGACAATTGTGATAAATCCGGGGTTATTTATTCAACAAAGTACAGTGCAGCTGCTTCTAGGTATAAGAGCAATGCAACCGGTTCCATTTTCTGAATTTTTTAAATACTTTTGATATAATAGTAGAAAATTAAGAGAAAATAGTCTAATATTTGTTTTATGCTAGCTTAATACCTTAAAAGTATTAAGAAGGGTTAATAACAAAATTTAATCATTTTAAGATTACAAACGAAAACATGGTCTCTATGAAAAATTCTAAAATATACGGAGATGATTAATTTGGACTTTCGTCATTTAAAATACTTTATTACCGTTGCAGAAGAACTAAACTTTAGCAGAGCAGCTGAGCGATTAAATATGTCTCAGCCCCCTCTCAGCCGGCAAATAAAACAGTTAGAAGAAGAAATAGGTGCAGAACTTTTTTTCCGTACGAAGCAAAAAGTAGAGTTGACTGAGTCAGGTAAGGTATTGTTGGAATATTCCTATTCGATTCTAAAAGAGTTTGATAAAGCTTGCAAAGATACTCTAAAAGCAGCTGAAGGGAAACATGGTTCTATATTAATTAGCTATGCAGGCGGGACAAGCGAAGTATTAATGCAGATTATATCTATGTTCCAGAAAAAGTTCCCTGAGCTCAAATTTTATTTTCGACAATCATTAACTACTAATATCATTGAGGATTTACAAGAAGAGAAAATTGATATTGGGATACTCCCACCAATTGAAAGCGATTTAATAGACTTTAAAACCATTACACAATCTCCATATGGCGTTATTTTACCACTGACACATCGATTAGCTAAAGAGACGTCACCAATCCAAGTGAAAGATTTAGCAGAAGAATCATTCGTTATTTCTTCTCTCAATTCTGTCTATTTTACTCGTATGAAGTCGATCTGTAACAAAGCAGGGTTTAATCCTAAAATCTCACAGGAGGCACTTGGATTATCAAGCATTATATCTTGTGTTGCTGCTGAAATGGGAGTCTCGATTGTCTCAAAATCAACAATGAAACAATACCCAAACCCTAAAATAGTATTTAGAGAACTAATCCCCAAAACAGACCTTGAAACTTCTTTAGCTTGGAGGAAAGATGAGAAATCTCCATCTGTACATAATTTCCTCCATTTCGCCAATGAGTACTTGAAAAATAATAATGTTTATGTTTAGTCCCTTTATTTACTTAATTTGTAGAGTATTTATGACGTTAAAAGCTATCAAGACCGTGCGGGAGGGCCTGAACAATTCGCAATATAGGGAGAAGGGTTCGCCTACGAAGAAGCAAGATTTCCAGAGATGGATAGACAAAGACTAATGACTTAGTTAGAGATAACTTGCGTTTTTTGCAAGATTACTCTAACATAGCCTACTTGGCTTTGCCGATTTCTCTCCCCGAACGCCTTCCCTTCTTCGCTGTCATAAGCGAGCTTGTTACAATAAGGAGAACGAAGGAAGGAGAAGAAGCACTATACACCCCTTGGCGGCTAAAAGCAGATCGTAAGTAAGGGAACAACATGGACTCGATGCCCGAAGCCGTTATAATAAAGCGAATGATTCTGATCCTGCAAAAGCAGGGACAGAATCAGGAAGTATACTGTATCACGGCGAAGCTTGATACTGTCGAGTTTTCGGAGGTTCAATGCCCCCCGTTTTCGGCTATTTCCCCATTCATAGGCTTTCCATTTAGGAACCCCTAAGTTTATAAGGTTGCGTATCTCTTTCTTTGATTTCTTCCAATTTTTCCATAGGCACATACGAAGCCTTCTTCGTATCCAACCATCTAATTCGGCGAAGATTGATTGGGTATCCGCCAATGCAAAGTATCCACACCACCCTATAAGGTATTGATTTAATTTCTCGTTCCTATATTCCATAGGATATGGCATCTTTCTTGAAGTGATCTCTCTTACCTTCTTCTTCATTCGCTTTAAACTTTCTTTTGCAATTCGAATCTTTGGCTCTCTTGAGGACGTGAAGCCGAAACCAAGAAACTTTCGTTTCCATGGACGGTCTACCGCCGACCTCTTTTCATTCACTTTCAATCGGAGTTTTCCCTCGATGAACCTCTGAATGCTTGCCATAGTTCGTTCTCCTGCTCGTTTGGATTTCACATAAATGTTACGGCAAGTAGACCACTGGAACCTCTTCTTATGTCGAGCGAACCTTTTATATTTCTTTCTTGCCCACATTATTAAGGCCTTGTTAATATGCCTTAAAGTTGAGTACATTTCCAATATCATTATGGTTTTCGAATATTTTATAAGCTTGTGGAGCAGCAGGATTGAAGTGCGATAAATTTTCATTAATAAAAAGTATACATTGGATCCAATTTAATTGAAATATTATTGTTAATTTTCAGAATAAGTGTTATATTCTGATAAAGATGATCCAATCTTAGGGGGATGGAGAACAATTGGTACTTGATAAAATCGAAAAATATACGATTGTACAATCGGTGACGAAAAATCTAAGAAAAGCAATTCTGAATGGATTATTAAAAAAAGGAGACCGTCTTGTTCAAGAAGAATGGGCGGAAAGGTTAAATGTCAGCCGAATGCCCATTCGTGCTGCTCTAACACAGCTTCAAAATGAAGGGTTAGTAAAATTAGTTCCACATAAAGGGGCAATTGTGACACCGATTACGCATGAAGATATTGAAGAAATTTATCACACTCGATCCTTATTAGAAGGCTTAGCCGTTGAAAAATCACATCCCTTTTTAACAAAAGAGGATAGAAATCAATTAGGTAATATCCTCATCCAAATGGAAAAATTGGAGATTTCAGACGAGACCAATGATCTCTATATACAACTAAATGCTCACTTTCATGAAACACTGAGAAAAGGCTGTCCATGGCCAAGAGTTCAAAAAATGGTAGAGACACTTGGCATTTCCCCAATTGCACCTAATTTGCTAATTGATTATTATGCCGAAACACAAAGGGAACACAGAAGGATTTATGAAGCAGTTTTACGAGGGGATCCTGCTGAGGTTAGAGTAGCAGTAGAATATCATATTTTGCGGACAAAAAATAATTTAATTACTTATATGGAACTGATTATTAGCGGAAATGCGGAATAAAAGAGGTAAAGGGGTGCTTTATAGAATGTATGATTTTGTAGTAGTTGGTGGAGGTATTGTAGGTTTATCAACGGGGATGGCACTTTATAAACGTTTTCCTAATGCGAAAGTTGTCATTATTGAGAAGGAGTCAGTTGTCGCTGAACATCAAACAGGACATAATAGTGGGGTTATTCATTCCGGAATATATTACAAGCCTGGTAGTTTTAAAGCACGTTTTGCACGTCAAGGAAGTAAATCGATGACTGAATTCTGCCAAACCTACGGAATAGACCATGATATATGTGGAAAAGTAATTGTCGCAACAAAACAAGAAGAGTTACCACTTCTCGAGAACTTGTATCAACGTGGACTACAGAATGAATTAGCTATTCAAAAAATTGGTGTCGATGAATTGAAGGAAATCGAACCACATGTTAACGGCCTTGGAGCAATACGTGTTCCACAGGCTGGTATTGTTAATTATAGACAAATCAGTGAAAAGTTCGCAGAAATTATACAAAAGCATGGCGGAGAGATACACCTAAATACAAAAGTGGAGAAAATACTTGAAGAATCAGATCGAGCGATCGTCGAAACAAATCGTGGGACTCTAGGAGCTAGAATGGTGATTAACTGCGCTGGACTTCACAGTGATCGTGTGGCTGCGGCTGCAGGATATAAAACAGATATGAAAATTCTTCCATTTAGAGGAGAGTATTTTAAATTGGTACCAGAAAAACGCTATCTAGTAAAACATTTAATTTATCCAGTTCCCAACCCAAAGTTTCCATTCTTAGGGGTTCATTTTACCCGAATGATTAACGGTGAAGTTGATGCAGGGCCAAATGCTGTGCTGAGTTTTAAGCGTGAAGGTTACAAAAAGACAGACTTTAATGTAAAAGATTTAATGGAGTCTTTAAGCTTTCCTGGATTATGGAAAATGGCTGGGAAATTCGCGAAGGAAGGGCTAGATGAATATGTCCGTTCTTTCAGCAAAAAGCAATTTACGAAAAGTCTTCAGGAATTAATTCCTGAAATCAAAGAAGATGATCTAATCCCAGCACCAGCAGGTGTCCGTGCTCAAGCATTAAAAAGCGATGGGAATATGGTTGATGATTTCCATATTATTATAGGAAAAAGAACCGTCCATGTATGTAACGCACCATCTCCAGCTGCAACTGCCTCAATTGAAATTGGAAAAGAAGTTGTTAATAGAATACCAGAACAGTTACACTTGAAAGAAGTAGTATTAGTCTAATAAATAACTATTGTGAGAGGTAGATCTATTATGATTAGAGGAAAAACAATTTTTATTGCAGGTCACGCTCGTTTACCCCAGGGAATGGCAGCTAAAAGTGTTTTTGAAACACTAACGATTACAGCTGAAGTAGATATTAAATATGGTGTTGTATTAGAAGCCTCTTGTACATTAGCAACAGAACATGGTCGAGAATTTATTGGACGTTTATTAAGAGGAACTAGTTTAATAGATGGTGTAGAAGATGCAATTAAAGAAATTCAAACGTATTACCGAGGTAAGGCAATAAATGCTTTGATTGCTGCATTAAAGGATCTTAACCTTTATTTTCATCAAATTAAGAAAGAAGAAGAACAAAAGTATAATAACAAATTATAAGACTATTTTCGGGCTTATCACCAGCTTTTGAAATTTAAACGAAAAAAGAGATTGTCATCGAAGCACTATAGGGATGGTAAAAGCGTTGCTGTTATTAACCGAAATATAAAATAGAACTACCCTGACTTTTTCGTAGAAAGTCAGGGTTTATTGGTTGTACACTTACAATCAACATAAAGAACAAAATATGAATTATTAGGTCCTATTTAGCGCTTATTACTATTCCTTATTCCTGTTGAAAAACATAGCCTAAGGCTTTCTATGATTAGAAAATGGTCTAGACTTCTCAAAACCTCGGCAAGGCATCAACATTGGTTATTTTTAAGTTGGAAAGCTCATCAACACGGAATCGGGCATCTGTAAGCAAGTAAATGATCGCCCGATCTCGGCGATACTTTTCTTCCGGGTTTACCCCTCTGCTTTTGACGGGTTTCTTCCTTATTATATCGAGCAAATCCTCAAACTAATATCCCGTCAGCCACATGATAGTTTCTGATTCTTCATCTGGTAATTTAAAATCTTGAATATTACTCATTGAGGTATAATGTAGCTTCTCCCGAAAGGGGGAACTTTACAATATAATGCTCTATTTTTTTAAAATGAATTATGGATTATTAACTACTAAGAACTTTATTAATTGCTCTCTCCACCCACTGGCTCAAGGTGATATTCTCTTGTTCTGCTAATTCCTTTACCTTATCCAACATCTTTATCGGCAATTCTAAGTTCGTTTTACGATATGCACTTCGAACGATCAATAACCCCTCTACAATCTCTATCGTTCCTTCCTGTATAAAAGGAAGCATTTGATCCAAAGAAAAAGGAATCGAATTTAGAAGAGACGTCTCCCCTGCTTTCATTGAAATATAAACGCTCTGTTCCTGTTCACGGATCCCCACATTTTCAATCCCCCATGATTCATAAAGGAAATCAATAAATGGATATAAAATATCCTCTCCTTTTGAAACTTGGATATGAACATATCCTTTATAATCTAGTGTATCTTTATGGATCTCATAACATGGTTCTAATCCATACTTTTCAATTCCTTCCTTATATTCCACCCATTTTTGATACTCAAGAAGATAAAAGCCCCAGTTATGCTCCTCGTCTTTCATTACTCTAGCAGCTATACTATCCGACGACTGAAAATATTGAAAAAGTGCAATATCATTCGTAGAATCATAGAATTCACTTCTTCGCACACGATCCGATTCCGAAGATTGGAAGTATTCCTTTGCCTTCTCGAAGGCCTCGTCTGAAATCACATAGGTTGTTCGTTCATCACCAAAAGGAACCTCTACCGCTTGAATGGTACCATCTTTAATATATTTGTAGACGCTTTGAACCGATAATCCTAACTGTTTCGCCACTTCCGATGGACGCATCCCGGTTGGGTGACCTTCTCTCTCCATAGCTATCCTATCTACTTCCTCTTTATAATAGCGAGCCTCTCGGTGTAACCGATGTGGATCTGCAATTTTTCTTATTTTTCCTTGTTTTGCATAATGATAAACAGTTGCTTTCGAAACCGCTAATTTTTCAGCCACTTCTTTTTGTGTATACCATTCATTCATATCCAACTACCCCTACCTTATTAATAACCCTGTTCTTCTGTTCAATTATTTATTTAAAAGAAATAATTATATATAATGATATCTATCTCTTTAGGTATCTATTAATATAAACATTTAATTACATATTTTTAATTATTAACTAAAATTCATTTTAATATCTATATAAGTAAATATCAATCAATATATAGATATTAATAAAATATGTTAATGTATATTATATATCTAACATAAACAAAGGGAACATTTTTTTAGGTTAATCAAAATTTATATGTATTTTAATATTTGTTATAATGTATATAACTTACTAAATTAATAGATATGCATGATTTATCACATATAGGTATTAGTTTTGATAATTCAAAAAGAAGGTGAATTAAATATGAATAATTTAATATTAAAAAATAAAGACCTTCAAATAAATGAGTGGAAAAAGAGGATTGGAGACTGTTCTTCAGTTCATCTTTTACAAGAGCAATTAGATCTTGCAGAGAAAAACCGAGAGAAGCCGTTTTCGGATTTTTCAGATGTGGAAATGATTCAGTGGTTTTTATATCGAAAACAGCATTTGAATCAGCAGCATGATAAATCCTCCCGAACCATCAAAGAGTATGAACGGGAACTCACGCAATTTACAGAACAAATAGTTCGATATTCTGAAGAGATTGATGTAGATATGGACTATATAATAGAAGGTTCTTTATTCAAATCACTTTCTCCCCGCCATATGAGGAGATACCAAGAATGGCTAGCGGAAAAAAGCCCCTATGTACAAAAGAACGGATCATACTCAGCAGCCACCTTAGCAAGAAAAACAACGATTATTAAAAACTTCCTGGTATTCATGTATGAGGTGGAATATATTCATGAACCGTTACATAAAGGCTTACTTACAGCAACAGTAAGAAAAGATGATCGGCCTAATCGTGACCTAGGGCCACAAGAAGTAATACAACTGCTCGATCACTTCCGTAAAATTAATCATCCTATAGCCTTTGCCATGATTCATGTACTAACCACTACAGGTTTAAGAAATGAAGAGTTTTGTAAGTTGAAAGTAAAAAATCTCCAATATGATTCAATCAACGGGGGTTACTTTCTAAATGTATTGGGAAAAGGAAACAAATGGAGACAGATTCCCTTGAAAGAGAAAGTCTTACATAGCATTCATATGTTTCGGGAAGCTAGAGGACTGAAAAATCTAACAGATTCCGATAAAGAAAGCCACTTATTTACTACGAATACAGGGAATCCATATAGCCCATCCTATTTATCACAGTATTTGACCAAAATCATCAAAGAAACGAATCTCCCTTTTATTTTACATCGCTCATCTCCTGTTGGGCCACATACTTTCCGACATGCCTTTGCAATTATTTCTCATAAAAGTGGAGTAGATATTTATCAGATCATGCGCTCGCTCGGTCATGAAAAAATTGAAACAACCATGATCTATTTAGAAAAGATTTTTGAAAAAGAGCGTCATGCGATTCATGGATGGAATCATGAAGTTTTTGGAGAGTATATATAATAGAGGGAACTAGTAAATAAATTTGATTGCTCTAAACTTTGATATAAGAGCAAATATAAAGAGTGTATTTTGAGCACAACTTTTCAAAATACACTCTTATTTAAAACATAACCTTTTTGTACATTTATATGACGAGTTTAAAGACTAAGTAAACTATGTGGAATTATAAAACAATTATTTTAAATAAACTATGTTGAATTTTTGACTCTTTTTCCTAATTTCACACTAGCAAAAATCAACATAGTTGCTCTTATGTTGAATTATTATAACAACCGTAAATTGCTCCATAACTTACAACTAGGCTTTACTTTTACAAAGACTGTAAAAGTTTCTACTTACGAACGGGCAGATTAATTCAATAAGCTATTAGTCTTTTATGGTAAGATTATAGAATAAGACAAAATAGGTTTTGGGGAAAAGTTGAAAGTCACCGTTTTTAGAATGAATAATATAAAACTATTATAGGAGAGTCCTAAAGTGAAAAAGAAAATGAACTATTTAATCTTACTTTTAACGATCATCTTTATGGTTGGTTGTACCAACGTAGAAGATTCATCCAATACAGATGTAGAAACAGATTCACAAGAAGTAACAGTTGAAAATAAAAATAATGCAAAAAAAGAAGAAACTGTCACTACGGTTGTTGATGAACCAGTAGTTGAGGAAACACCGAATGTTCCGGTTGCGGAGGAAAAAACAACCCAACCAAATAATGAACTATTTTCGGGATACAAACTTATTGAAGTTGATGGTGGTGATTTGTCTGGGTATCGTGAACCTAACGTCGTCGTAGACATTGGTTATGGGGACCGTGAATATTGGGCATTTACTAATGAATACGGGCAACTAGTACGTGTCATTGCTGACGAAATCGTTCTACAAGATGACAGTAACGAACCTGTATTATCGTCTGGCAGATACTATTCTGATGAGGCAAAGGTTCCAGGTGTTGAAAGTGACGTTTTAGATGAAGGACATGTCATTGCTGATTCTCTAGGAGGGGTAGCAAATGCTTATAATATTACCCCACAAGATAGTACGCTCAACCGACACGGTGATCAAGCCTATATGGAAGACGCGATCAGTAGAGCAGGTGGAGCTACAAATTTTGAAGCAATTATCACATATCCGAATACGGAAACGCAGATTCCTTCAAGTTATCAGTATACCTATACTTTAATGGGTAACGAGATTGTTGATACATTTGACAATGTGAACCCTGATGAAGTAAATGAATCACTCGGTTTAACAGGTAGTGAGTCTTCTAATTCAACTAATTCAAACACAAGCGGTGATATTTCTAGCGTTGATTCAAACGGTAATGGACAGGTGACGATTAAAGAAGCAAAAGAAGCAGGCTTTAGTATGCCAATAACGAGTGATCATTGGTTATACCCATATATGGACGATCGTGATAATGATGGTATGGTAGGTGAGTAAGCTCATAGAACTTTGAGGCAAAATATATGAACGAAAGAACATTTTCCTCGTTGGACGATTTATTACATTTTGCAAATGGGTGTCTGTACAGGAGAAAGGCTTTTTATCCTTCCTCCTTAAGAAAACTTCAATGAATTAAAGTGTAAAGAAGTTAAAAAAGGAGATATTTTAATTTTTAGACTAGTCGAACCAATCGGAAGGGCTTGTGTCGTACCACGTCCTTCTGAAAAAATGATAACTTCAGTAGATGTTGTAATATTTAGAGTATGAAAACAAATATAATACAAATTCTGTTAACCAATTGTTAAATTCGAAAAGGTTTGGGCTATGATGAATAATTTAAGTACAGGGAGTACCCGAAAAAGAATAAGCAAAATTAATTTTGGTAATGCAGTGATAAGAATCCCTTCCTATTCCGAGCAACAAAGGATTGCTGATTATTTATCAACTCTCGGTTCCTAAATGGAAATAGAAAACGAGAAACTATCTTCTTTAATAAAATTGAAAAAGGGTTTAATGTAACAAATGTTTATCTAATAATTTTTGAAACCTTATCGTTAAAATATCATGCTATGGAGGAAATAATCTTGAGTTCACCAATTGATTTATTATTTGAAGAAATCTTTGAATATAAACCTAAGAAGGCTGGAGAAGCATATGAGATACTTGCAGCAGCTGTTACTAAATTATTGGGAAAAGGGAGCCAAGTTAAGCATGATGAAAAAATGAGAGGTACATTCAGTGAAACATTATATCAAATTGACGTATTATTGGAGCAACAATCCAAAAAGGAAATGGGAGAAGCGAAAGACTATACTGTTAAAGGTGCAAAAGTTGGACGGGCAGATTTACAAAAGTTAGGAGGAGCACTAGTTGATTTACCAGATATTGATGGGGGAATATTTTTTTCGGCAACAGACTATACCAAACCAGCAAAGAAATATGCAGAAGCAAGTCAAAAAATATTTGGAAAAGAGATAAAGCTCTTTAATTTAAAACCATCAACCGAGTTAGATGAGCAAGGTCGGATAATGATTATTACAATAGAAATGCATATATTACTGCCTATTTATAAAAAAGCAAAATTCACACCGTTATTTTCCGATTCAGGACAAGTTGAAATAACTAGATTGATTGAATCAGGACAACTAGAACAAGGAGGAATGAAACTAAGTATTGAAGAAATTTATGATGATAATAGAAATGTAATTACAACAGTAAAGGAATTAACTTCGAACAACTTCGGAGGTAACTCTAGTTTTAACGCAAAGGGAACATTCTATTTGAAAGGCCGATATATTTCTATATCTGGATTTCTAATAGAAATATTGGGAATCACTTATGATATTCCATTTTCAGAAACTATTGAAACAATTGAAATTCACTCGCAAGGTAAAGCCAAATTATTATTAAAAGACCAATTTGGTCATATTGATAAACTAATTACAGATGATGAATTAAGAAATATTATTAAAGAAATTAACATTAATTAGTACTTAATAAAGAAATCAAAATGGCTATTCAACAATCAGACCTTTAATTAAGAAGGATCACAGTAATGATCAAACTTTATTTTAAAGCAACAAATAAAAACTCCTTTTTTACTAGAATAAAGGATAAACCGGGATTAATTTAATTAGATGGTTGATTAAGTAATTCATATTCATTAATCTTTTTATAAAAGGTGATATTTTCATTCCCACAAGATCGATAAATTCTACAGCCTTTATTTGACCGTTCTTCCATTCAAGGTAAAATCATTTTTCTATGTCCCCTCATTTGTTCCTAAATCTGAAAAAGAGCAAAAAAAATGCACCTATTCTTTTCGTTGACTATTAAATAGTCAAAACTGTTAGAATAGGTGCTGCTTAATTGGCTACCTTAAGCAATTACTTCACCCAATGTTATTTAATAAACTTTATAAACTTGCTGCTTCCTCTTTTGATAAAGTTACGCCTTTACCCATCTTCTCATGATTTTCTGACCAATCTCTAAGGTCATATTTAGGTTCACTACCATTCCAACTAATTAGGTTAAGTTCTTTTTTCCATCCCTTTGCTGATTCAGATAGAACCCCAATGGTTTCAATAATTTCATATTTAAGGTCCGCCATTAAATTTCATCCTTTAACTCAATAATTGAATTTAACACCCAATAATTATTCTATTTCAGGATTTCCAGTAAATATTTCACCATCTGTATTGTAAGTAACACTAAACACCATATCAGAGAGCCACTTTTTAAACGAGTCATTATCATTATACTGCTTAAAGATTTCTATATTATCAGTCATTAAGTTGAAAACCGCTTTATTTACCGCTTTTTGACTTTCAATTTTAGCATTTTGTTTATCAGAATTTTTCATAGCATTTTGATAATCCTTATCTTTTGCTACAATTTCAGGAATGGATGCAATATGCTTTTTGACATGGTCTTCATCCTTCCAAGGAATATTTCCGAAAAGGTCATGAAAAGTTGATAAAATGTTACTTAATAAATCAAGTTCTGGGTCAGGCTTCCCACCCCCAGCGGTTGTGGGAACAGGGTCAATTTCATAATATGGTGAATCTTCCAGAACAATAGACATTTTCGCCTGTGCTTCTGCCCTATAACTATCTAAATCAATTGCTTCAAGAATTCCTTTTGATAAATCTTCTTCCTTGGGTGCAGGAAGTTTCGGTATTAAAAGATTTAAAAATATAGATAGTTTTTCCCACTCAGCATTACCATAAGGCAAAATTGATGCTAAAAAGCCATATGTCCGAGTAAATGCTTTCGCCTTACTCTTAAAATCTATTTGTTCACTTTCGTCTAATTCATCTTCGTAGTTTTTTGCACTAACATCTAAAATTGGGTCAAGTTTATCCCTATCTGCACCATTCAAGTAAAGCTCTACGATTGTATCTATATGATAATCAGTAAATACATGATATCTTCTAATATCGCTTTCAATATCATTTAATTTATCTGGGTCAGTTTCATCAGAAAGAATCGTAGTCTGATAATATTTTGAAAATGCTTCTTTTATAATATCTGTCTCATTAGCAAAGTCTAAAACAAATGTATCATGTTTTTGTGGATGTGCTCTATTAAGCCTAGATAACGTCTGAACCGCTTTAATATCTGTTAAAACTTTATCTACATACATTGTATGGAGAAGTGGCTCATCATACCCCGTTTGAAACTTATTGGCAACGACCAAAATTCTATAAGGGTCTCTTTTAAGCTTCTTCTCGATTTCATTACTTGGAAAACCATTAATGGTACTCTCTGTTAACTTTTTACCACCGAATTCTTTTTCCCCAGAAAAAGCTACAATTGCTTTGAATGAGCTCTTTCTCTTTTCTAAATAGGCTGTTATAGAATAGTAATATTGTATTGCCCTCTCAATACTGCTCGTAACAACCATAGCACGAGCCTTTCCACCAATTTTACCCTTGGCAATAACTTGCTCGTGGAAATGGTCAACCATGATTTCTGATTTTAACTCAATTGCCTTTTCGTTCGACTCTACATACTTTCTTAACTTTTTCTGAGCCTTTTTCTTATCAAACATCGGGTCATCTTCTACTATTTTAGCAATCTTATAGTAACTCTTTATTGGAGTATAATCTCTAAGAACATCAATGATAAATCTTTCTTGAGTAGCTTGTTTCATTGTGTATACATGAAACGGCTTGTGTTTTATTTTTCCGTCTGCTTCATAAGGAACACCGAACATTTCTAGAGTTTTATTTTTAGGTGTAGCAGTAAATGCAAAGTAACTAGCATTCGTGAGCATTTTTCTACCCTCTAATATTTTCACTATCTTATCCTCAATAGTCTCTTCATCGCGATCCTCATATTTACCAGATAAAGCCATGTTCATTTTCGCAGACATATTCCCACTTTGGCTTGAGTGAGCTTCATCAATGATAATGGCAAAGTTATTTTTTCTATGCTGATTCCCTATATCCTCAAGAATATAGGGAAATTTATGAACAATTGTAATGATAATTTTCTTGCCATCTTGAAGAAGCTTTTTTAAGTCTCCTGAACTTTCAGCATGACCTACTGTATTAGACACTTGCATAAAGCTTTTAATCGTATTCTTAATCTGCTTATCTAGGTTAACCCTATCCGTAACAACAATAATAGAGTCAAAAATATTTTTCCCATCTTTAGTTAGCGAAACAAGTTGATGGGCAAGCCAAGCAATTGAATTTGATTTCCCACTACCAGCACTGTGTTGAATAAGATACCTCTGTCCAACACCTTTCTTGCTTACATCAGCTAAAATAGCCTCTACCCCAGAAAGCTGATGATATCGAGGGAATATTTGTTTTCTCTTAACCTTCTTAGTTTCCTCGTCTTTCTCTTCAACAATTTGAGCATAATTTTCGATAATATTTGCTAGCTCATCTTTGACTAATATCTCTTTCCAAAGATAGTCTGTTTTAATACCGTTCGGATTTGGTGGATTTCCTGCACCATCTTTATGACCTTTATTAAAAGGTAGGAACCAAGACTTTTTTCCTTCAAGCTTTGTACACATCTTAATCTCGTTATCATCAACAGCAAAATGAACCATACATCTACCAAAGTTAAATAACAGCTCTCTTGGATCTCGGTCAGTTTGGTATTGATATACTGCATCATCAACATTTTGCTTTGTCAGTCTATTTTTCAATTCGCAAGTTATAACCGGTAGACCATTAATGAAAATGGCAAAATCAAGAGCAAGCCTTGTATTATCTCGTGAATACATCAGTTGTCTGGTAACACTAAAGATATTTTTATTATACAATTCTCTTGCTTTGGCATTTTCCTGAGAAGGTGTTAGATAAAATAAATCCAGTGTTACTGGATACATTTTTATACCGCTTCTAAGAACATCAATGATACCGTTCTTAGTAATTTCTCCTTGTAAACGATTCAAAAACTTAGTCTTGTTAACATCACTTTTAAATACACCTAATTTTTCAAGTTGATCTGGTTGAGTATCCTGTAAAAACTTGAATAAACGAGTTTCATCTATTGCATATTCTTTGTTGTAGTCATTGTTTTGCCCTAGTTCATAACCATTATTCTTAACAAGATAATCTACAATAAGCCTTTCTAATCCTGACTCTTTGGTGTTAGATGGCATTATCCCTCACACTCCTCGATATCTTCAACTCCCTCGGTTTCATCAACTAATTCTTCATCAAGATCTGTAGGATCTAGTTCGTCTTCATATATCTCATCCACGGCAAAGTCCCGTACATCTATTTTACCTGTTATCACATCAGAAATTAGACTGGTATGGTACTCAGTGATCAGGTCAATTTCTTTATTAATACTTCTTATACTTTTATTTAAAACATCCACTTTTTGATTAATACTTTTAACAATAGCCTGTTGCTCTTCAAGTGGAGGTAAAGCAATAATGGTATTAAAATAACTTTTTTCATTTAGATTTTGTATACCTGTTGTCTGTGTAATATGTGGTAAAGTGAGCCTTAAAAGATTTAAAGCATGAAGATAAAGCAAAAGGTACTCGCTTTTAATAAGCTCAGAATCCACACTAACTTTGGTTATAAAATTAGAACAAACAGCGACATAATCTTCGTTAAACAATACTACTCGACCAACTGGTTGTTTATCACCACCACCTGATTTTTCAATTAACAAGTCTCCCTTTTTTAGAATACGACTGAGATTTTTGCTTTTTTCTACACTTCTAACCGTGAGTTTTTCTTTAGAAACAGATAAATGGTCCCTATCGAAATCCGCAACTCTTACACAAATTAAATGATTAACTGCATTCCCCTCGTTGGGATCTTCTCCCCAAGTGCCGTTAGCAACACTATCAATACAATTTTTTACACGCATTGGTTCCCAATGCTCTGGAATATCTCCAAGCCAAGCAACACCAGAAGGCTTTAGCCGCACTTCAGAATTTACTCCTCGTGTTACTGCACTGGTTATAATAGCTTCTTTTAATTCTCTTAGTAACTCGGCCTGTCTTTTCTTAATCCGAACAAGTCGGGAAACCTTTCTACTATAGTAATCTAAAAAATCGGAGATTTTCTTCTGTTCATTACTTGGTGGAAATAATGACGGTATTTGCTTAAACTCATCCCAATATAGCCTGTTTCGATCTGCAACTATTCCATGTGAATATTTTTTTACTTCATTCATGTAGGTTTGAGTTCGAAACAGGTATGAATAATATCGACTGTCTACTTCTGATAATGGACTCGCAACTACATATGCCGGACTTACTAAACCATCAACAGGAGCAACCCCAACAGCTCCTTGCCACATCCTCATCATATTGTAAGCAATATCTCCATTGAGTGCACGTTTGTATTTTTCACGATCACTCATGACTTGCTTTCGCTTCGAATTTTCAAAGTTCCTCACACGAACCCCTGTCTTCAAAGATACCTCCAAAATCGGTAAATCTGGAAAGCCTGTCTGATTTCGCTGTGAGAAGATTTGACCATTCCTAAGGAGTTTCCAATGTTTTGGGATTTGTCCAAATGAAGGATGACCAGAATCTTTATACTCTAAATAAGTGGAAAGGTTCTCTAGCATAACTCTCTCCTTCCTATTACCTGCTCTAATAATCCTTCAGCTTCAATCTCAAGTTTATAAATATCTGCTTTAATTTCATCGAGTGTACGAAGTTTTACTGGTTTGTAAAAGTATCTTGAAAAGTTAATTTCATAACCTATCTGTATTTTACTTTCATCAATCCATGCATCTGGTGCGAAAGTTAATACTTCATCTTTGAAAAATTGCTCAATACCACCTTCATGAAGTAGAGGTATTTGTTCCGTATCTCTTAAATTGTTATCAACCTCATACTCCACAACACATTGCTTATCATCAATCGTTGTATTAAAAAAGCCGTATAGTGGATTTACTACTACTTTCCCTGGCTTGTGTATTTTTTTGATTACTTTTTCTGCATTCTCATCAATAAGAGCTAGACTATTTTTTATAAGATTTAACCTCTTAGCTGGTAGCTTTATATTTAATTCAGCTGCTATCTTACTTAATTCCTTTACGAACAAGTTAAAGTTAGTAATTGTAGTGTATTGGAATTTCTCAGCTACTGCATAAATAACAGACATTAAATCTATTTCTTTTTGCTGCTCACAGATTATCGCAAAGTTTTCTAGGTTTTCTTTTGATAGATTTATACTTAAACGTAAAGGTCTTTCAACTGTAATCTTATGGTAACCAAACTCTTCGTTTTCAAATATCATAGACTGCTCATTGTGTTCAAAGTCGATGAGCATGTCCGAAATCTTCTTTCTAATTTCAGGTGTAAATTCACAGTTCTTGTTACCCAAGTTCTTTCTAAGTGGATTCTTTAGCTCTGTTGCATCTATTAGTTGAACTTTTCCTCGTCTATGTGGTGCTTTCCTATTAGTAACAATCCAGATATAAGTTGCAATACCTGTGTTGTAAAACATATTTTCAGGTAATGCGATAATCGCTTCAAGCCAATCGTTTTCAATAATGTATCTTCTAAGATTACTTTCACCTTGCCCTGCATCACCTGTAAAAAGTGAAGAACCATTATGGACTTCCACAATCCGACTACCAAGTTCTGTATCATGTTTCATTTTGCTTATTTTGTTTGCCAAGAATAACATCTGTCCATCACTTGAGCGTGGAATCATCTTAAATTCCGGCTCTCCTGCATGAGATACAATAAAGCGAGTGTCAAAGATACCTGATTTACCCCCAAGACGCTCTAAGTCTGTTTTCCAACTCTTACCGTATGGTGGATTTGATAACATAAAATCAAAATTATAAGTTGGAAATCCGTCATTAGATAATGTAGAACCATAGGCAACTTGGTCATCCTGTATAGCCTCACCTTTAATGAGCATATCAGCTTTAGTTATTGCATACGTTTCTGGATTAATCTCTTGTCCATATAAATAAGTAGTAATACTTTTGTTATGCTCGTTAGCTAATTGATGTAACCGTTCATCTGCAATAGTTAACATACCACCCGTTCCACAAGCTCCATCATATACAAGATACGGTGCATCTTTAATTTTATCTGCTACTGGTAAGAACGTAATATCTGCCATAAGTTCAACTACATCACGAGGTGTAAAGTGTTCTCCTGCTTCCTCATTGTTTTCTTCGTTAAATTTACGGATAAGTTCCTCGAAGATTACCCCCATCGTATGATTATCAAGCCCTGGAATTTGAATCTCACCATTATCGTCTAAGATTGGGCTAGGACTCAGGTTAATCTTAGGACTTACAAACTTCTCAATAACCGCACCTAGAATGTCTGCTTCAATCATCGTGTCGATTTGATTTCTAAATTTAAACTTTTCGAGTATTTCTTGCACATTTGGTGAGAAACCATCCAAATATGCTATAAAATCAGCCTTAAGATGTTGTTGTTTAGCTCTCGACTTAAGGTCTTTTAATGTAAAAGGTGAAGAATTACAAAAAGCTTGTCCTGCTATATTACAGAGTGCAGCTGTCTGATTCACTACTTCTGCTTTATCCAATGCATCTTTCATCTGCAATACTGCCTCTTTTGTAGGCTCAAGAACTGCATCAAGTCGACGAATAACTGTCATTGGTAAAATTACATCTCTATATTTACCCCGTACATAAACGTCACGAAGGCAATCATCTGCAATGCTCCAGATAAAACTAACAATTTGATTATATGTTTGATTATTCACGTTTGTTCCTCCAGTTTATATACCATTTATACATAAATACTTAGTTTAATAGTATCATATCATTGGTCACTTTTGAGATTCCAGGAGGTTATTACCATTATTTTTACATAAATGATTGTATTTCATGGGTAAAAAAGCACCTATACTTTTGGGTAACCTGCAAACAGTCATCCCCAAAAGTATAGGTGCTAATTTTTGATAAATCTGAGATAAAAATTTAGATGTTTTTAAAAGAAAAGAGCAGTATACCCAAAACAGGATTAATCTTGGTTATGACTATCTCTATTTATTGAAGGTCTAAATACCGGTGAACTCTCCTGTTCCCCTTGTCTCTGCTCATTTAATACCGATTTCAATATGTTAGAAATAACATACATTATTCTATAGGAAGAGAAGAATAAGAAGGTGATGAGTAACACAAATGCAATTAGTAAGATGTTTGCATACTTTCCCTCATAATCCATAAACATAAATAAGGTCATTGAATAAATTACTAAAATCAACCCTGCTACTATTGCTTGTGAAATATATGCAGTTAAGGTGTTATGGGCACCGTTATCCCTTATTCTCTGCATTACCTTTGCATTAGTTAACGTTAAAAGAATTGAAATCATGGTTCCTAGAAACGCTATAATAATGGAACTTAACGTAACCGTAGCATTAAGTATAAGGTCAAATTTATTAACATCAGAAATTTCCCACCCGAAAAAGTAAACCATTACCCCAAAGATAATTGCAAACACATATGGATAACAACTTTCCCATAGTTTTGCCATTGGTTTCCTCCTTACACGTACTTACACGTAGGTATTATTTATATCATCTATCCTTGTTCTGTAAAGTATTTGCATTCTATTTACAACCGTAGTATGTAATATATTTCTCGATTCAGGACTTATGTCATTTCCAGAGAAATTATGGAAATCATATAGTCTATGCTGAATTAAATCAACTGTTTCCACCTTAGCATTTTCATTAGCCTTTTTTCGAACTTCAATTTTACTAACATTAGGGTCACTTGCCATATCCTCAAGTTCTTCGTAAACTGGTAAACGACTATTTTTCTTAGAGCCCTTTGGTTGAATACTTATTTTGAAGGTTACCCCAACCGATTCATTCAAATCATTTGCCCCACTAATGATTTGACCAAGTGACCTTTTTGTTGTAGGTAAGGCATTCTTTACATCTGCAATAGAAACTTCAGCACCTCTTATCAAGTGGTCTTTTTTTAAAAGCTCCATTGCTCTAGGGTGAACTAATGGTTTAAAGAAAACTGTAAAACTAGGGTCATTTACAACATCAGTAAAATAATTTGCTATTGCAGATGGTGATAAACTGTGCATATTTCTCCGTATCATTATTACGCAATTAGTTGGATCATATAGTACAGAAACTTCCTCACCAAAGCCCTCATCCTCGCCTAAATCGTCAAAGAAACCAAAGGTTCCATCATCATTTGTTTTGATTGGGAATCCATCTTTTCTTATTCGAACAAAGTGCATTTCCCATTTATTATTTTTCTGTTGAATATCTTGTAATCTGGCTTGGTCATTTCCAACTCTATATACTCTTTCTCTTGTAGGAATTGCCTGGGCTTGTGTTAAAACATTAGTCAAATCACAAACTCTTTCATCCATTATTTCTTCTTGCTCATTATATTGACTTGCATAAACCTTAAAATAATCAAATCTAATAGCCCTTGCCAAAGTTTCTCCCCCTTTTATACTATATAAAATTTCGACAATAGGAGAAATTATCCTGCAATTTTCCCAGATTCATAAAGAGATCCATTGTTTTATATTTTTCCTTTAATGTCTATTTAGGGTACACCTTAAACAATCACCTAATCATTATTATTAAGACTAGGTTTCGAGTGTATGATTAGGGTGTCTATTAAATAAAAAGAATCCCTTTTGAAAAAAAATAATCAAAAAGGATTCTTATCCAGCAGATTTAAGTTTCGATTATAAAAAAGGTTGATCATTTTCTACCTGTGTTGCTCGACAATCGCGCCCGATTGTTGAAGATCAAAGGCTGTTTCAATTGACTGGCACTTATTTAATAACGGGTATTTATTTAATTTTCATATCAATTCACTTAATTGTTAAACTAAAACTAAAATTAATTTTTTTCTGAAAACCTTTCCTATAATTAAAATATTAAATCCCATACTAGACGGTTTTAGTTTCAATATGGTTAAAATTCATGCATATTTACTCTCTTTCTAATGAACTATTCCAATATCAACTCAATACATTCCGAATATTCACCCACGGTTATTATTACCTATAATACTATATTAAGGTACTTCTATATTCAATCTTTTTCGCAAACGATGGGGCTAATTCTGAAGCAAAGATTCGTTCAAAGGTAGGTTCACCCCTTTACTTTCATGGTACTAAAAAACCGACTGATTTATTAATAAAATCAATCGGCTATATAAGAATATTAATATTGTTTTTGAGAAACACTCTATGCCAAAAAATTTGATGGCTTTACTAAGTTTAGACTTTATTCCTTAAAATGAGTTTCCCAATTTCAAAAATTGCAGCAAACTCAACAGATGCAACTTTATCTACTTCTTGCTTATCTTTTATTCTCCTAAAGTATTGTCCATCAGTATATAATTCTTCATAAATAGGTGCTAGATTTAATTCAGCCGTAACATACATAGGCGCTTCATTATTAATAATATTCATTACAGTTGAATGGTTTCCATTGTCTACATATCCAATATTCAAAGGGTGAATAAGAACAACTTTATGATTCAAAGGGTCCTGTTTCCATTTATCTCCTACCTTTTCACCGATATTATTAAACGCGTCCAATAAGCGACTTGTTTTCCAAGGAAAAGCAAATATAAGAGAGTCTGAGGGATGAATTGTAGTCTTTTTCTTGCAGCTAGTATAATTTATAGAATTGCCTGTTTCATCTGTTTTTTTAAATTGAAAATGCTTATTGCCATTTTTGAAAAATAGATGTTCAATACAAAAAGCCGAATCTCTTGATAAAGGCTTTCCTTTAATACACATATTTATTACTTCAAATTGGTACGGTTTTCCTAAAGAATAAATAAGGTCGTATATACGGTGAGGGTTATCACTTTCTAATATTGTAGTAGCAACGAATAAAATGTTTTTATAATTTTGAAGATGTTCCTCACTTTTAGTATCTTCTTCATTTTTAGTATTTTCTTCACTTTTAGTATTTACCTTTTTGGATTTAAAAAAACTTAGCATGATTTTCTCCTTTTTACTTTTAATATATTATGATTACGACATTATTTTTAAAATTCCTACAAATTTAGATTAATTTACTATTTCCTTTATTAAAATAGATTAAAAAGGTTTTGTTGAAACGAAAACATACTTATTAAGGAATTTTATAACTTATATTATTATTTCAATATTTACAACTATTTTTATAGCACCTCGATTTATTAATGAATATTCCGAAACATTTTATACATTGTTATTTGTGGCTTCTTATGCATTTCTATTTGTTTTTATGTATGGTTCATTATCATCATTAATTTCTGAAATTATAAGCAAAAGTGGTTTCTTAACAATTAATCTTCTAGTAATAAAATCTATTATATATTGCCTTGCTATGCTTATTTTCTCATTGCAATCCCCTAAAGAATTTATAATATACGGAACCATTAGTGCAGTATTTTATTATCTTTTAGAGGAATTTATACGATATAATCAAAAAAAGCTTGTAGAAAAATTATTTCTATTTTTACAAGCTAAAATATTAAAGGTAATGGCCCTAAAATGAAAAATTGGTGCATATCCTTTTTATGCAGGATAGCACCCGATTGTTGAACAAGGGCATTTTTCCCTAATTTGAATGTCCAAAATGTGTAGCTATACCAAAAATAGATTAACAATCATTCGAAGATTATAAGTTCTTCAGTATTATCTAAAACCTTTTGATTATACTCATTATCAATGATCCATTTATCAATGCCTTCTAAAATGGCCTGGCAATAAATTTTAGGATTTAAAAGAACTGTACTATCTGTTTGTTCAATCGCTAAATTTGTTGGTTTTGCAAGAAACTTAACCTTCTTAATACCTAACAAAAAATTTTGATTATTCGGATGTTTAGTAATCCGTTGATTTGCAACTTCTCCATCACCATTATGTAGAAAAGCACAACGTAAAGCATAAGCAATTACACCAGTTAAAAACACATGTGGTGTTTCTACCTCTATTGGAGTAAAAGGTTTTTTCCTTTTTGTCATTGTCCCACCATTTGGAAGAGTAGTAACTTGGTCGTTCTCACTACGATATATTGTTATCTTATATTGCTTAACGTAGTTATCAAACCATTCAACATAATCATCTGGCTTTCTTTTACCCTCCAACGAAGTACAAATGTCTGGTAATGTTAATGCAGCCATCAACGATAAATACCAATTTTCAGCTTCTATACCTTTAACTAAAGCATCATAATATGGTTTCAATCGATCACGTAATTCCATATAATCACCTCCTACTATAAATATTTCGACAAGAGTTGGATAATTCATTTAATAAATATAAATTGAACTACGAGCAGTTCAATAAGAAAAGGGATGCATCAGCAAGCCCTCTTATTTAAGTGAAGCACCCGTTATTAACAAGAAAACCAACAATTTTAATAGAGCTTAGTTATAATAAAATGAAATGTGCTACCTCCCTACGGTTAGCAAACTTTACCTCTCTTAATCTTGTAATCTATAAAACATGCGCGCTGTCGTTAAAATTGATGATTTGTGTAACAATCGCGTCCTTCGTATTATAAGTTCATCCAGAATATATATCTGAATGGTCTATTTTAATTAGGTTATAGATAGAGAGAAACTTGGCTTCAAACGCAAATAAATAAGATGTTAGCCAGGATAATGAGACCGCTGGCAGATCTCAATACAATTGATAGAATAAAATAATACAAAAGAATCGATAAAAAGACGACAGAAGCTAAGCTTAAATACATTCCCCGAAAATCAGTATATCGAACAATCATGCCAATGATGTAAGGTCCTAATCCCATTCTAGCGTCCATGAAAATGAAAAAATATAAAATATAAACAACCTCAAAATGAGGTTGTTATATATTAATTTACTTTTGACACACTAAAGATTACACCAGCAGATTGATCGTATTTTAAGTTATAACGAATTGTATTTTTCTCTACTGTTGTTTCATTCTTTTGATATTGATAATCCTCATCAAACAAACGTAAATCTTTCAATACTTGCCCTACTTCTTCTTGATTAAGATCGGGATTAGTCATACCAATTAACATTCCCATAGAGAGAACGATATCCGTTCCTTCCCCCTGTCCTACCATTATTAACTCATGTACCCCACCATTCTCATCAATATTTTCAATTAAGGTAATATCCTCATCTAACATCGCAGTAATAGTTTCCTCTTCTTCCTTTAGGTTCTCTAAAGCATAATTCAACTTTAACTCTTTAACTTCTTTATCGAAAGCCCCTAAGAATTCATTTTGGTTATTATACAGTGGTTGAGTAGTCGTCATAACAGCCATAATCGGAAAGACAAAATAGGCAGTAGCTATTAGAGTTACTACAGTACGTATGACTTTTGTAAATCTACCTTGCCTCCACAAAAGAACAATACCGATAGGAGGAAAAATAATTAAACAGAACCACATAAACCAAGCCTTCTGAAAAATTGGAGTTCTACGTTTTAAGTTTGTCTCAGGCTGCATCTTTCTGACCTCCTTTAAACAATTGTTTAATATTAATATTAAAAATAAAATTCATCACATCTTCTGCCTCTTCTACTAAAGAAGATTTAAGTTTATGCACTACATTCTCACTATATGGTGTTTCATTTTCTTCCTGCATTAAATGATTAAAGAGAGAATTTCCTTCAGAATCTGTAACTTCAATTCCAAAACTTTCTTGAAGTAACTGCTCATCTTGTATTTGCTGTATCATGGTTTGGTACTGAGCCTTTAATTCTGGGGTTGATGTGACACTAACCAATAAATTGTAAAAACTCTTTGCCTTTTTATATTCTTTTTTCTGGTAAGCTGTTTTTGCATCATTAGTTAATGACTCAATAGTCTCATTGTACAAATTTTTTACCTCTTCTGAATCTTTAACTTCCTGTGCTTCTTGGATAAATTTTAAGGTTTGTTCATAATCATTTTCATTTTTAGCAATGGTAGCCTTAGATACTAGGTCTCCAACTTTCTCATTAATATTGATTTGTTTCAACAATGTATTAGCGGTTTGTTTAATTTGTTCACTGGAACGATTGTAATTTTGGATATATGATAAATGTTTCTTTGCTGTTGTATAATCTTTCTCGCTAACTGCAGTTTCTGCTAATCCATAGATTCTGTTCAGAGAGTTTTGAACGAGAGAATCTGTTTGACTACCATTTTTCCCTAACTCATAAATCTTTTCTAATTCATTTATAGTTCCTTGGTAATCACCATTGTTAAATAGTTCATTTGCAGTTTTATAATGTTGATCAGCCTGTACTTGTTTTTCATCTATTACTGGCTTAGGTTTAGGTTTAGGTTCAGGTGCAACTGTAGGAGTTGATGGCGTTGTATTTCCGCTGCTAGACGTATCTGAACTACTTCCACCGCTACTCTCACTTCCTCCATTATGATAATGATATCCTGTGCAAAGACCTTTAGCTATGGATTTATCTGAGCAATTGTGTCCCCCACTACTATCTGTTCTACCTGAGTGGGCATTTGCTGATAATGGCATTAGTAGAAGAACTAAACAGCAAAGAGTACTACTTAAAGATATGAAACGTTTTCTCATACTTTCTTCCCCCTTATATAAATTTTTTCTAATATTTCTAGAATACTATATTTGTAAAAATATGTCTAAGTTACCATTTTTATTATAAAAAATTTGACCAAACATCCTATAATAGTAATGTAAAGATATATTTATGATTAAAAATTACCAAAAAGGGATGGGTTAAAATGGGATTACGTTTCCGAAAAAGCTTTAAAATTGCCCCTGGGATTCGTCTAAATGTCAGTAACAAAAGTACTGGTCTTAGTTTTGGAGGGAAAGGTCTACGTTACAGCATTAATAGTAATGGCAGACGAACTACAAGTGTAGGTATTCCAGGAACAGGTCTTTCATATGTTTCATCAAACTCATCTGGCAGATCCTATAAAACAAAAGCCTATCAAACTCGTCAAAGTTTGAAGACTCAAGAAAAAATGATATTAAAAGAACAGGAAAAAGAACGTGCAAAATATGAAGTTAAAATATTTGAAAATCAATGTGAATTAGTTAAATCAATCCATCAAGAGTGCGATGATGAAGTAGACTGGAAAAAAATTATAAATAGTCAACCTCCCCATCAACTTGAAGAGGTTGGTTTAAATCAAAAAAGGGCAATAAGAGACTATGAAAATTACAAGCCAAAATTTTTTGAATGGTTATTTAAAAGAGAAGAGCAAGCTTATGATCGATTATCAAAGCAAATTGAGCAAGCTAAAGTTGAAGACGAAAAAAAATATAAAGAATGGGAGGAACTTGTAGAGTTAGCAAAAAATGTGCTAGTTGGTGATATCGATACTTATTTCAAAGTTATTGAAGAAATGAACCCATTAGATGACTTAAGTGAATTTGGTAGTGGTTTTGAGTTTTCAACAGACGACCCATCATTTATGGAAATCGCATTCGAAGTTCATTCTGAAAAAGTCATACCTAAAGAGGAAAAGAAATTAACGAAAACAGGTAAACTATCAATTAAGCAAATGACTAAAACTCAATATTATGAACTACTACAAGATTATGTCTGTAGCTGCATTCTTCGAATTGCTAGAGATTTATTCGCATTACTCCCATTAAAAACAGTTATCATTCATGCGTATGACGAGCTGCTTAATACCGTAACAGGTCACGAAGAACAAAAGTTAATTCTTTCTATTAAAATTGATCGAGAAATCTTAACTAGGTTAAACTTTGAAAGCATTGATTGTTCCAACTCTATGAATAACTTTCCACATAATATGAACTTTAGAAAAACAAAGGGTTTTGATTCAGTCGAGAAAATTGCTCCTACGGAATAGTAAATATAAAAGCCTGTTTTGAATAACCAGAACATCCGTACAGTTGGATTCGTAAATCCTCCCAGGGGCAGAAAACATTGATATATTAGCGTTATGAGAATCAAAATTTACAACAAATATTTTTTTAAGCCATTCTATCCGATTTATAAATTATTATCATAAGAAGTGAAGACTTTTAAGTTTTTGCTTCTTTTTATATTGTACAAAGAATTAAAATTAATCATTCATAAGGGGGATTACAATTCATTAGTTAAACGAAGTAAGCAGAAGAAGATATATTAAAAATCATTGAATAAGAAAAAATGGCTGCCGTTAAGACAACCATAACTTGAACCAACATATAGCGAGTAAAACTACATCAGCTGGGTAGTATATGTTTAGGATGGTGTGCTTTCATCATTAGCATATTCCCCATTAATAAACAAGGAAGTGAATAGATGAATCAGAGTAACAAACGCAATAACTTTGGTGGAAATGTAGAAGAAAGTGACAAAAATCAAGCTGGTAGTAATGCTAATCAAGGTGCGAGTGACTTTGGTGAAGCAGCAGCAGCAGGAACTCTTAATGGAGCCGTTACGGGTGCTATGATAGGTGCTCAATTTGGACTAATTGGTACTGTAATAGGCGGTGTTTCAGGCGGTGCTATTGGTAACCAGATTGTAGAGGGAGCTGAAGTCGATGACAAAACAGCTTCAAAAAATCATGATGAGAGCAATAATAACTCTATAAATAAGTAGCAGGCACTTTACAAAAATGTATTTGTGTTAATCTCACCAAAAAAGACCGTCAAAAAGACAGTCTTTTTTTCGCTAAAGCACCCGTTCGTAATATAAGGTTAGCCAGATTTTTCTGTCCTCCTAAGGAAACGTCGGGACTGGGCCTTTTTTAGCTTTCAATACAATAAATATAAATATTTTTTTCTTGCGATAAAGTGGATTCCTCTTTTTTATAAATCTATTAGAGATTAATATCCTGACTCTCCGATTGGAACAATTCCATTATAATCTGTCCAATAACCCGCTAGCGGATATGCTGGTATGTCATTCCAGTGGTTTGGATCTACCTTATAGACTTCCCCTGTCACGTAGCCATAAACTAAAGATTTCAACGCCAGGTAATTTTGTTTAGTTAAATAACCATTAGATTTTTGACCTAAACTTCCGTCAGTTGTATTTCCTTTTGTCTCAAAGAAAACGGCAGGATGGCTGTGGTGGTCAGGGTTTAATCCGTTATAGTTTAATCCCATCATCATTGCCGATACCACACCGCCTTTAATATCAATATCGTACCCTGCTTGTTTAGCGGAGTCGACAATTTGATAGCGATCAATATGAGTATATCCGTATCCTTCCAAATTATCGTACACATACGCAAGCATTTGCCGCGTTTCATCATTGTAGTTTTTGTATGCTGGTAATGTTGGTCCATTTGGAGCAAGTGACACTCCAAGAGAGAAGGATGTAGCTTCATTGGTTCCATACACTTGCTTGATTCCTTGATGATGCAAGTCTATAGCAAAGTCTGGCTTTACATCTGCCCAGTATGCGTATACCGCTTGTGATTCCTTTGCGGCAAAGCCCCCATCAAGCGTCCAGTCGCGATTTAAGTCTAGGGACTTGCCGGTCGCCATAATTTTAGTTCCACGGGTATTCATCTCCGCCCCGTCCGGGTTATACATTGGGATAAAATACAGGGTAGATTCCGCCAAGACTTTTTGAACATCTTTTGATTTGTTGCTTGCATACGTCTTCAATAAGTCAAGAGCCGCCTCAGTCACTAACTTTTCATTTCCATGTATTTGGGCCTGAATCCAAATCTTTTTTGCGCCCGTTCCAACTTTTGCTGCATAAATGCTTCGGCCTGCTTCAGATTTACCGTATTGATCTAAAGTGAAAACTTCCACTTTTCCCTTGCTGGATTGTTCAATATCACCTAGAATCTTTATCACTTCGTCATACGACAAAGTTGAACTAATATTTGTTTGTCCTTTTGTTGATGGACCGCCAGGATTTGTTGAGGCAAAAGCAAGGGATGAGCATACCAGCAGCAATACTGCCGTTAAAATACTAGTCTTTTTAAAAATGGATAAATTCATAACTTTACCTCTCTCTATTTTTTTGCCCTAATGGATAGTAAACTCCTCTCTAAATTTTTTCGGGCTATTAAACAAATAGTATGGAAAAAGCTTTTGAAAAAATAGAGCTAAAAGTCCGAATTATCAAATAATTAAACCCCGATTTATATGTCGTAAGTTTCAGCGATGATTTGCTAGGAAGGTCTTTTGTCATGTCTATAAAGTGAAATCATTGGAAGTAGCAGGTAAATGAGAACAACATTTGTTCCATTAATTAAAGGATTTTCTTTCGGATACATATTTTTAAGTTTATGTTCTGTTTGAAACTGTGTATTATCTACTAAATCATTGGGTTTCCAGTTACTTGAAATTCCTAATAATTTTCTTCTATTTCATTCCCACTTTTATCTAAAAATCGTACAAACCCTATTCCATATATTTCCGGCAATATCGTCATCTTAAATAAATTAGAACACTATTAATATTTGACATTATTTTTTACCCCTTTTTTTCCTAAGAGTAATAAGTATAGTATATCAATAAAATCAATTTTTTGGTAATTTTGGCCTATTACGATGAATAATTAAGGAAAGTCTAGCAACGGAAATACAACGTCATAAAACTCCTACAGTTACACCTGAACCTAAATCTGAGCCAGTAATAGATGAAGAACAGTCGTTCTTCTTTTCCTGGTTTAAAAGCCGGAACTTTAAAAGCAGCAACCTCAATTTCTTAACCGGTTTGTGGATTACGACCTTTACGAGCTGAACGTTCACGTACTTCAAACGTTCCAAATCCAATTAATTGGAGCTTTTCTCCTTCAGCAAGTGTGTTAGAAATGGTATCAAATAACGCATCAACTGCTTTTGTTGCATCTTTCTGTGTCAGTTAGCTTGTGTTGTTCCACCGATAAGGATACAAGAAATGGCTTAGACACAAATGCTTAACGTTGAATCTGCGTATGATAATGCTCCCCCTCTATATAAGTGAATTACTAATAAAATACCTCATAAATTCATTGAAATATAAACTTCGTCCATTTGATCTTGAGTGATACCAATAAAATGTAAAGTATAGATTGCAAAGAATGATTAAACATTCTCTGTAACAAGACAGGTACGAACGGGTGCTTTAGTTTGTTCCACAATCGGGCGCGTTTGTGGAAGATTACAACTATAAAATGATCAAGCACTTTTATAAAAATGTAGAATACTTACAAATAATGAACCCCCAAAATGACCAATTTTGTGACGGGGGCTAAACTATAATCCAAACTCGGAGATAAAGTTAAGATGAACGGATTAAAGAATCGATAAGTAAACAATAAGTTATTATTCAATTAAAGAGCCGTTTGTTGAAAAGGAATAAAAGTAGTGTAAAATAATCAAAACACTGAAGGCATTCGCTATCCGATAGGAGAATTAATTAAAAACCAACTATTATTGGAGGAATTATTAATGAATGAACTGAATGCTTTATTTCGTAAAAGAATCGGTATTCCAGAAAACGAGAGTATTCCATTTGAAGCGTTGGATAACGTTCTTGAAAAAACAGCAAAAAGCATCCCTTTTGAAAATTTATGTATTATTGAAAATAAAACAAATGATATCACTAAAGAAAACTTAATCAATAAAATACTAGTCAAAAAAGAAGGTGGTCTTTGTTATGAATTAAATTCGATTTTCTATTTCTTCTTAATCGAAAATGGTTTTAACTCAGTCCTAGCACGCGGAGTTATTTACGAAAATGCTATTCAAGAGTTTCTAATACTTGGAAGAACTCATGTAACTATTCTTATAACTCACCAGAAACAAACATACTTAATAGATACAGGCTTTGGAGGGAATTTGCCATTAAAACCTGTTCCTTTAACCGGGGAAACCATAACCTCTAATAATGGTGATTTTCGGATTAGAAAATTGGAAAGTGAACATGGAGACTATGTTCTTGAAATGAAATTGAAACATAAGGATACAGATTGGAAAATAGGATATGCCTTCGATTCCAAGAAACCTATAATCGATGTATCGGAATTTAATGATATCCAAACTATCATCGCCGAACACCAAGAATCTCCATTTAACAAAAAACCTTTAATCACACGACTTACAACTAGAGGAAGTTTAACATTAACAAATAATTCATTTACACAGTGGATTGATGGAATAGTTACAAAAGAGAAAATTGACAACGCGAGGTTCAAAGAGCTATTGAAACAGCATTTTGGGGTATAAAACACTCAATAAAAAAGAAAATGATCACAAAAATTCATAGCGATTGCTTAATTTCATTTTGTTTATTGATAAAGTCTGCAAATGCTAGGCTTTATTTTTTTAGTTGGGAAATTTTTTATTGTAACAAATATTTCTATCTCAAAAACCATGTTAAAGCTACACATTTTTGATCTAAATAACGGAAAGTAAGGAGGTCGGTATTTAAACCAAAGCTTTTTGATATGTTCCGTGTAATCATGTCAGACAACTTTCAGTTAATTTAAATATCTAAAATCAGGCTTGATTGTGTAGGTGTAAGTCCATATCGGTTCATCCCTTAGGCATATAGTGTTATGGATGTTGTTAGCAAAACAAAGCTTTATCATAGAAAAGGAGAGGTACTATGAATTGTAATTGCGGCGGCCAATACGAATATTGTAATTGTGGTGAACAATACCAACCTGAATATAGACAATCCGGTGGCTTTGGTGGATTTTACCGTCCATGTCCTCCCGGATGGATTGATCGGGGGCATTATTGCTGTCGTATGACTTGTATACCTAAGAGACCAAGACCAACTTGGGGTACTGGTATGGGCGGAATGAGTCCTGGCATGGGTGGAATGAGCCCTGGTATGGGCGGAATGAGTCCTGGTATGGGTGGAATGAGCCCTGGTACGGGCGGAGTGAGTCCTGGTATGGGCGGAGTGAGTCCTGGTATGGGTGGTATAAGTCCTCATATGGGTGGTCCGCGTCCAGAAGAGGAGATCTATTTCGAGGATGATTACTATTATTGATCTCTTTGCACTGATAAAATAAATAAAAAGTCGACTCCTCAACTTAGGAGGATCGGCTTTTTTAATTTCTAAATAGAAATTATGTATCATAAATTATACGATTAGTTAAAGCGATGCCTTTTCATAGAAATTTACCATAATTTAAAATATTATATGATGGGTTGGATCGATATAATGAATTGATTTACCCCATATTGTATATTATCGCAAGACGAGTTTAGGAGAATATTTTGTAGCTGATTTTAGATGTTCAGATTACAAGAAAATATGAATTGTTTACTCCTTATATTTTAGTAAATTAAATTAAAGTTTTAAAAGTAGAAAAACCAAGTTCATTGGAAGGTACATATATTATTTAACAATAACCATAAAATAGTTTTTACCATTTCTATTTTATGGTTATAAACAATATTCTTCCAAAGGTGATTACATTGTATGGAGTACGATTTAGAAATAAACTTTGGGCCTTGTCGTTAGAAATCGAGTGAAGCCCAATGACTTAGTTAGAGTTGACTTGCGTTTTTTGCAAGATTACTCTAACTTAGCCTACTTGGCTTTGCCGATTTCTTTCCCCGAACGCCTGCCCTTCTCACTTTCATAAGCGAAATTGTTACAATGAGGAGAACGAAGGAAGGAGATAACCCACCAGACACCCCGGCGTCTAAAAACAGACCGCAAGGGATGTAGACGCCTAACGGCAAAGGGCTCGATGCCCTAAAGCCGTTATAATAAAGCAACTAATTTTAAAGCTGCTAAAAAGCAGGTTTAGAATTAGAAAGCGAACTGTATTAAGGCGAAGCCGAATACAGTCGGGTTTATGGGGGTTCAATGCCCCTATAAACCCGTCTTCCTTGCCTTTGACCTTAAGGTTTTCGGCTCGTTCGGTATGGCGGCTTGCCGTAAATGGAACAGGAACCTACGGTATGTAGGCGTTAGCCGTACAGACCGTGGTTATCGGGCCATTTAATACCGAAGCGACACGTACAGAGTGACAGAAAGCGTCCTTTGCTTTCTGATCAATCTGTAGTGCTGCCGCCCAAATATGTTTATATCTGGCATAAAAAAAGGCACTTGATCGGAAAAACTGTCTTTTCCTCCCCCGGCATTTCCATTTAGTCATACAGGTTGAAACAATTATAAGAGTCATATTAAATATCTTTAAAATAAAAAATACCCTGGCTTTGAATCCCCAGAGTATTTTACAATCCTAATTTAATTTTTTATTTAACGGCTTCTTTTAATTCTTTTCCCGGTTTAAAAGCCGGAACTTTAGAAGCTGCAATCTCAATTTCTTCACCGGTTTGTGGATTACGACCTTTACGTGCTGAACGTTCACGTACTTCAAACGTACCAAATCCAACTAATTGAATTTTTTCTTCTTGAGCAAGTGTGTTTGAAATGGTATCAAATAACGCATCAACTGCTTTTGTTGCATCTTTCTGTGTCAGTTCAGCTCGTTTTGCCACAGCTTTTACTAAATCTGTTTTATTCATTCTTATACACCTCTATTTTTAAAATTGATCTATAGAAACTACCAATATAGCATATAGTAGAATCGTATTCTGTTTCAATCAATACCCTATGAAGAGGTCCGAACTTTTATCCACAAATTCCAACAGATAATCCCTCACCTAACAAAACAAGGGTGTTTTTAGAGTAGGTCTAAAGGCTACCTTCGGTGGCATGTAAGAACCATTCGAAGTAAAAATCATCTTCTCATGAACCTTACATGTACATAAAAACCTTGGAAACTCTAGAGGCTATTTTCCGTTCATGAAAACATGTTAGACTCTTTCCTTTGCCCTTCAGGATTCAAATGGATTTACTTGATCGTCATTAATAATTTATCACGTTGTTAATCTAAGTGTTTGGTCTTTGGCACCTTTTATATACTGATTGATTGGATAACTGATTAAACAAATAGGATAGGTAAGAGCTCAGTTCAAATTGATCATTACAAACAAAATTGGATATAGTTAATTTACTTTCTTTAGACATCTATTTTTACCCTCCCTGCTAACCTCGTTATATATATTCTTTCCAAACTATTATTCTTTTATACATACAAATTAGCAAGACACCTCTTCTGAGAATAAAATTACTCATTAACTAAAATTTAATCTTTAACATGTTTTGACCGTGCATGTTTCTTGCAATTAATTGATGTATGTTTATTAACCTTTTCGAATTACTAATCAAAGAGAAACTCTATAGGTTCTATTATTTATACATAAATTATGAAGCAGAACTTACTATACTAACGAGTCGCTTAAATAAGCAAAGCCCTCTCTAAACAGTAGCGCTGATAATTATTTTTTGTCCTCGACTTTGTCCTCGGATTGGTTATCAACTATTTTAGGTTATTTAAATTAGAACTCGAAAATAGTGATTTATAGCGGTTTTTTGTTACAGGCTTTCTTATATTATTTATGAAAATGAATGGGTGGCATGATGTTATAAGATACGGTTAAAACTCTCTTGTTATTATATTGTGATTAATCAGATCAGTAAATTGGGTTTCAATACAGCCTATTATATCCTCTTTTTCCAAACAGAATTATTACAATACGATTTACTTTTCTAACTTGACGGGGTAAGGCTAAAAAATTTAGTCCATAAAAAAAAACCCTAAAGATATAGGGATAAATTAGGTGATAACAATTTTGACCACAGACCACAGTATGACCACACACTTAAGTTTTTTAAGTAAACGCAAGTAGTCTAAAAGCAAAGAAAGGTTTGGGTAGTATGCACTTAAATCAATTAAATAAAGTAAAATAACAATAGTTTAAACAAGTACTCAATACAAGTCATGTAGAGTGCTAAGAAATTAATGGTAATTTTTTATTGGATATGGGTTTTGGTACTTGATACGGAACTAACGGGCAGTTATCTTCAATTTTACGATGTGGAAAAGTGAGGAGAGCCTAAAGGAGGAAACGGGAGGATTATCGATGTTTTATGATTACAAGGTGAAGCTAGCATGTCGCCGGTTGTGGGAATGAAAAATGTACATCCATAAGGTTGCTTTTTATTTTAACAAAAAAATGTGGGTCTTTAAGCTTTCCCATATTACCAGTATGTTAAGTTAAACGAACTTTAGGTCACCGACAGCCGTCCGATTCGTTCAGTCTAACGTAGCTGATCAACCATTTTTTTGCCCGTACGAACAGCGAAAGACCGACATCCGAAAAGGAGGTCGCTCTTTCGCTGTTCGTACATGGTCCTGGAATCTGCCTTAACTGACTTTTACCCAACTCGTTGAAACAAGGGATATTATCGCCTTGCTCCGAGTGCAGACGGGTTGATGATAAGGTCAATAATCCGGGTTGTCCTTCTTGAACATGATTATTTATTAAATTGTTGGGACAAGATTAAAGATTTTATAGCGTTCGTAGTTGTTGGTCTATATCATCAGGGGGGGCCTACTGTATATAAGTATCGGGAGGTTGCTAAGCATGACAGACATTCTGTTCCATAAAATTTACTCTTAGTTTACGTTTTAAAAATACAATTTTTGGGAATTCTATGTTATGTGTTGTAACAGAAAGATGTAATTTAAGGAGTTGTACGAATGAAAGTCTGTTTAGTAAATATGCCTTTCGGAAATCTATATCATCCTTCTATTGGGATTTCGCTGCTACAGTCTGGCTTAAACAAAGCAGGCATTGAATGTGATACTTACAACCTAAACCTACTATTTGGATCAATAATTAGTCCTGAAAAATATAACTTTTTACTTGAGAGTATCTCAACAGGAGGAATTAAACTTGCTGGGGAATGGATTTTTTCATCTTCTTTGTTCAACGTAGATAATGTTGATGAATACAATAAGTACCTAAAGTCCAAAATTAATCATTCAAGATTAGATTTTGGCAATATTATGAATGAAATCTTGTCAATTAGAGAGCAGGTAGAGCCTTTTATAGATAAATGTTTAAGTATCGTTCCATGGGATAACTACGACATCATTGGTTTTACAACAGTATTTGAACAAAATGTATCGTCATTGAGTTTGGCAAAACGAATAAAAGATCAATTTCCTAATAAGTTCATTATTTTTGGTGGTGCAAATTGCGAAGGAGAAATGGGTATAGGGTTATTAAAAAACTTTCTTTTCATCGATGCTGTTTGTGTGGGTGAAGGGGATCATTCTTTTATTGAGCTTGTTAAAAATATGAATTGCTATCCCAAATCTGTCCCCAAAATTAAAGGTATTGTATACCAAGATTGTTATAACAACGTAGTAAAGCATATAGAAAATATAAGTCAATCCAACATAGTTCAGGATATGGATAGCCTTCCATATCCTAATTATGATGATTATTTTGCTCAATTTGTTCACTATGGTATCGCTAATAGCAATATTGAACCAAGAATATTATTTGAATCTTCTAGAGGATGTTGGTGGGGAGCAAAATCACATTGTGTCTTCTGTGGATTAAACGGTCTTAATATGAATTATCGTAGTAAATCAGGAACAAGAGCTTTGGATGAATTAGTTTATCTAAAGGAAAAATATTCACTCTATACTAATAAGGTATCAGCAGTTGATAACATTATTGACATGAAATATTTCAAAGAGTTTTTACCAACAATACGCGATCTACAACTTGACCTCGATATGTTTTATGAAACTAAAGCTAATTTGACACAGGAACAGGTTAAACTTTTTAAAGACGCGGGTTTTAAATATATTCAACCAGGTATCGAGAGCTTAATAACCGATGTATTGCAATTAATGAAAAAAGGGGTGAGCATGCTTCAAAATATACAATTATTAAAATGGTCGAAGGAATATAATGTGACTCCCCTGTGGAATTTTTTATATGGTTTTCCTGGCGAAAATCCTGAGGGTTATCTTGAATGCATACCGATAATAAAAACTCTAACCCACTTAAAACCACCGATGATTTGTTCGCCAGTCCGATTAGTCCGATTTAGTCCCTACTTTAACAATCCATCTAATTACGGAATTTCCAACATAAAGCCTTTCGAAAGTTACCAATACGTATATCTGGAGCAGAACAATTCTGATTTAATGAATATCGCCTATTACTTTGATTTTAGTTATGATTCCAGCTACGACATTTATATAAATGACTTAAAAAAGGAAATTGAATCGTGGAAGAATTCACACGATTCAAGTGAGTTTTTCACGGTATCAAAAGATAAACATCTTATTGTTGTAGATCTTCGACCCTTTCAACAAAAGAAACGAATCTATACAATAAGTGGATCAAAAAAAATTATATATGAATATTGTCAGAGTATTCGTAAGTTTAGCTCCATTTTGCAACTTTGTAACTCGTACAATATTTCTTCAGATGAGGTAGTTGAGGTATTAGATTATTTCTTAAAAAGTAACACGATGTTAAAAGAAGGTGATAGGTACCTTAGTTTGGCAATCCCATTGGGAGAATACTCGCCTGGAATAAAGGGGCTACAGTCTCTTTTAAATCAAATCGTATAAAAACGACAAAAGAAGGTGTATGAAAAGTGAAAAGAAAAGTTGAAATTAAGCTTACCTCAGATGATTTTTATATAACACCGAGAGGAGAAGTTGTAATTAATAACTCAAAACTAAAAGAGATCCTTGAAGCATATAAACACTTACCTGAATCGGACAAAAATCAATTATTGGCGGCTATCTGGCAGGATATTATTTGATTAGCAAAATTGTAGACGCTATTGAAAACGAAGCTCACCGAATATCGATGGGCTTTCAGATTTTTTGCATATAACTGCAACTTATCGTCCCGATGGTTTTGCTCGGTGTTATGACCAAATTATAAAAGATGAGAAATAAGACCATTTCTCATCTTTCGAATGTTTAAATAAGGATAGGTTCAACCGATTCATTTACAATAGTTGTATATACAGTTTCCCCGTCAATAAATATTTGCACTTCATCATGTTTCTTATCCTCTATATCAATTTTAGATAACCATGGGGTAAGAATTGTAGGGCACATTTCGCCGCTTCTTGTATATTCAATAAATACCTGGGCATAACCTGGGTCTTGAAAATAATGAATATTTCCGCCAGGATATTTATCAACTATCTTTGCGGAGTCACACGATCTAGGAAGATTCCCCGTAACCAAAACAGTTATGATGCCACTTTTACGAAAAGCAATGGCCGCAGTAATTTGCATTATCAAACTCTCCCCTCATTGAACGATAATAGGTATTGATACAGAGATGTTTCCATATCTACACTTTAAGTTATAAACATCTTCGTCATGATTTACCGGAAATGTTGCTTCTTTCTCAATTAAAGCTTGAGGTGTAAGTTGAAATTGACGGAGATCATCAGTACACCATTTAGGGTCAACACTTCCTTGACCGGCCCACTGATCATGACCATCTGAATTGGATATTGAGAAATATAAGTTATTATCGCAAGTGCTTGATCCCCTATAGGTATATGGATCATTACCTTTATTTATAATTTTACCCTTAGCTTGTATCGTTTCTCCTTGACTGTAAATATTCTTATCTGTTAATAACTGCAACTCAATTTGTCCCATTTTACAAGTTGTTTCCAATGACATAAGTCCTCACTCCTCTTAATGAACTTTGACATTTATTTTAAGCATTTTTTCTTTCATTATCCTGTTAAGTTTTCCCTGCTGACTGTTTGGAGTTATTTAAGTAAGCTTAGGAGAGAACAAGAAGAGTATAAGAGGAAGGAATTACACAAATTATTAATAGGAAGTAATCCGCAAAATTATTATCTACTTATTTGGTACACAATAGTTTAGTAAAGGAGAGCGTTAAGCTAAACCAGCTAATAGTTTGTCAACATTTTTAAATAAATATATTAATTACATCATGTTATACTAAAAATACTCATGCCAAATACCTTCCTCTCTGGTGTAATTGGAAGGTTTTGTTGTATTTAGTTGGATATAGTTTTTAAGCTATATCTTGGAAAGTGGTTCTGCTTTTTAGTAAGGCATAAATCCAATGTAAGAGCTTATTAACACATGCAATGACTGCGACTCTGAAGGGTTTTCCTTCTTCACGTTTCTTATCATAAAACTCTCTTAGTCTTTTATTGCGTGCTATGATCTCATCAGTCGTTTTCTTCTTACGGGAATCACAAATACCACTTTGAATAGCCATATACAGGGCATGACGAAGCCTACAAGAGCCTCGTTTGGTAATTCGGTTTACTGACGCAGTAAACTTACCAGAAGAATACACACTTGGATCGACTCCAGTGAATGTAACGAGCTTTTTGGCATCATTAAACCGATCTATCTCTCCAATCTCGGAAATAATCGTGGCAGCGATTTTCTCTCAGATTCCAGGGATAGACTGGAGTATATGGTATTCTTCAATTTCTTTAGCGAGGGCATCTATTTCATTTGCGATCGTAGATAGATGCTCTTGATATTGAAGAACGATCTTGACTAATAACTCAAGATTAAAAATATTACTCTGGTACAGTTTTGAAACGGGTTACGAAGGGCTGCTTCCCTTAACTTTTTAGCCTTTTCGTTTGCCCATGCATCTGAACCACTTATACATAGCGAAGCTATTTTCTCTGTTATTTCTTTTTTACTCGCACTTAGCACTGCTTCTGAAGTAGGAAATGCTAATAATGTAAGCAATGAGACCTTTAAATATAAGCTTCCAAAAACTCCTTTATATTCAGGAAATACCTGATCCAAAAGGGTATGTAGCTGTATTTTAGTCTGTGCTGATACTTCGGTAATACTTTCTTGTTGTCTTGTTAGATTACGAAGGTTTAATAGTTGAATTCCTCTTTTTTTATAAGGCTCTAACTCTTCTTTATAAAACAGCTCGAAAAAGTGATAAGCATCAACCACATCTGTTTTTACCTTTCGTAAACTCGAACTTTTGGCTCGATGTGAGATAAGAGGATTGACAACAATATAAACATAATTTTTCTCCTCAAGAAATTGAATGACAGGAAAATGGTAGTGTCCTGTTAATTCTAAAATGACCGAAGGTTGATAACCACCAGCTGAACTCTCTACTTCATGAAGAAACTCTAATAAACTACCTAAACCATCAGTATTGTGTTTGATACTAAAGCTCTTGCGATATGGTTTGCCTTTATCTAAAAATGCTTGAACTTGACTTTCACCTTTTGAAACATCCAGACCAATGACCGGATTCATAATCAAATCTCCTCCTCTGTAAAACAACAATTGTCGGTATCCCCTAAGGCTCCTTGTAATGTCATAGGTTCGCTTGTTAAACGGGATCCTTGTCCCAACCAGCCTGAAACATGCTTATACAAGTAGGGGGTGAACAGTTTAGCTGACGGGATCGAGTCCCACGGGTGCGACGTTCTACCCCGACTACCGTAATCATATGACCATATATAAAAAGGTCAACCAGAAAAATCTGGCTAACCTTATATTACGAACGGGTGCTTTAACAAAATAATAAATAAAATAAAAGAGCCGGAAATATGCAAGCTTTTATGCACTTCTTGTATATTCTGGCTCTTTTTGCATTTTGATCAGCATTGAGATAATGTGTATTAAAATACCGATTATAATTTAATAAATTATAAGTCTTCTCGTTAGGTATATCGACTTTTTTCCTGTTCCATATATCTAGAAGCAGTTGCTCGGGACCAATATTTCGTACCACCAATCAACAAATCAGGTTGAGGAATTTTTCCTCGTTCATAATATAAATTCACCTTTTGCCTGTCATACCTTAAGCCTTGATCTGTTAAAAATTGTGCGAATTGAGTTAAATTCAGATAATCAGAGCCATCTTTAATGATCACAAAAGACGGATTTTGAATTAAAAACGTATCCTTCTGAAAAAAATGTGTGATTAATTCAAGAGCCCATTCCAACCAATCATTATCTAAATCTTTATATAGAGATGCTAAATCAAAATGAGCGTTCTCCGGATTTTCAAAAAACAACGCTAATTTTAAAAACGTACACTCCACTGAATCTAAAGATATATCTTCACCGACTACTAGCCTACTTCCAGTCATCTCCAACACTTTTTCTTCTAAACTCGGAAACTTTTCAATGATACGCTTGGTTGTATTTTTCATTTAATCTCCTCCTGTATACACTGTATACAAATTATAATATAATTATGTATATATTGTATACAGTTATAAGTAAAAATAGGGAGATTGCTTTCTCTCTCTGGTTCAGATGTATCCCTTTTCTTTCATACTGTAATACCCTTCCTCAACATTTACAATGACGTGATCCAGTACCTCAATCCTGAGAATCTTACCGCATTCTACTAATCTTTTGGTTACTTCTATATCCTCTCTGCTTGGATATGTATCCTCACTTGGATGTTGGTTGAAGGATTGCGGACTTAAACACTTCTCTTGGAATAACTAAGCTGACATTTAATCCCCTAACATGGCAACGGTGAACGGCAACTACTCTATTTTTGGTGTTCAGACACATCACGAAAAATACCTCTCTGTCCTCATCGCCAATAAACTCTGCTGCAATTTTTGCAGCATCTTCCGGTGAACGAACAATAAACTTCTCGTCCCCTTCTACCTCTTTGATTACCTGTTTGATTCTTAAAATTTCATAAATTGTTTTCATCTTTTCCTCTCTCCTTTCTTTGTTCGGGAGAGACTGAACAATTCGCGCAAACAGTGAGAAGGGTTCGCTAACGAAGAAGCGAACTTGCCAGAGAGGGGTAGACAAAGTCCCTGCTTTTTGGGCTTTGTCGTTAGAAATCGAGTGAAGCCCAATGACTTAGTTATAGTTAGCTTGCGTTTTTGGCAAGGTTACTCTAACTTAGCCTACTTGGCTTTACCGATTTCTTTCCTCGAACGCCTGCCCTTCTCACTGTCATAAGCGAACTTGTTACAATGAGGAGAACGAAGGAAGGGGATAACCCACCCCACCCCCGGCGGCTAAAAACAGACCGCAAGGGATGTAGCCACCTAACGGCAATGGGCTCGATGCCCTGAAGCCGTTATAATAAAGCAAATAATTCTAAACCTGCTAAAAGCAAGTTTAGAATTAGAAGCGAACTGTATTAAGGCGAAGCTGTATACAGTCGGGTTTATGGGGGTTCAATGCCCCTATAGACCCGTCTTCTCTGCTTTTGACCTTAAAGGTTTTCGGCTCGTTCGGTATGGCGGCTTACCGCAAATGGAACAGGAACCTACGGAATGTAGGCTTTAGCCGTACAGACCGTGGTTATCGGGCCATTTAATACCGAAGCGACACGTACAGAATGACAGAAAGCTTCAGAAAAGACTTATCGGAATATTGGAAATGGGACCCTATAATTTTAAAAGGCAATGATACATATACCTAGAGCCATTTAATTAAAGAACGAAAAGAACTGTAGAAAATGGTTACTACAGTTCTCAATAAATGTCCAAGGATAATAAAGTTTGTACAAAAACAGACAAGAATCTTCAAGTTATATAACATATTAATGCTCATTAAAGAAAGGAATCTTTTATTTTTAAAAAGAAATCTCTTTACAACGTGTCTGAAATCATTAATTTATCCACTGTACAATATCCTTCATATCTTTTCTTCCCCTAGGGAATTCAGGCTCGTTTGCTCGGTATCCAAATGCGACCATAGCCGAAACAGCTAAGTGACCATCCTCTAGTAGGTTTTCTTCCTGAAGGAGTTTTTGGACCTTATCACGATAGAATCCTTCTATTGGACAAGAGTCAATTCCAAGTAATGCTGCTACAGTCATCATATTGGCAAGGGGAATATAGGTTGACTTTCCAGCCCAATCCAACATTGTACGTTCGTTTACTAGGAGATTTTGTTGTTCTACTTGGAATTCTCTATAAATGTCTTTCAGTTGATCATACATTTCAGCTGGATATCCCATAACATTAAGTGCTTGGTTTTTTACGTATTCTGAGTCATACTTTGTATCTTTGATTGTTCTTGCAAGAATGATGACGAAATGGCTCGCAGTTGGTAGATGACCTTGTGCTCCTGGAGAAATTTCTTTTAGCCTTTCTCTGAGTTCCTGATTTTGGACAATGAGGAATTTCCAAGGCTCATAGCCAGATGAGCTAGGTGAAAGCCGGGCTGCTTCTAAGATTACATTAAAGTCATCCTCTGAGATCTTTTTTGTTGGATCAAAGACTTTTATAGCACGTCTAAAGTTAAACGCATCAAGAATTTCTTGTCTTTTTATTACTCTGTTTGTCATATTCAAACACTTCCTTCTTAGTAGTTTTTATGTAAGCTAGCCTTTTTAACATTCCACCTAAAGAAAAACAAGCATCGGGTTAGCTAGCTGCTAATGCTAATGCTTAATTGCAACAAAACAATAAACTCTTTAAAAGCATAAACTAGCATTTTTATCAGTGATTGTTCATAGAACTAATTTAGGAAAGGCTATGTGCAAATCAATCTGCAAATGGTTTTCTTCCTTTCGGTTTGCCACACTAACGCCGTAGTTAGCCGTAGTTCTAGGGTCATTTGTCGTAACAGCATTCCATTCTGCTCGCCCATGACTTCAATATCTTGTAACAAGTAAATTTGATTTCATTAAATCCTTCATTCAAACTGACAACAATTCCCTTGCTAATAATCGATAGACATCTAGGCGTTTTTCTTGTGAATGGGGAATACTGACAATCATTGCTTCATCAAATCCATATTGTTCTTGTTCTTTTTGTAACAGCTTCGCAATTTCCTTCGCATCTCCCACTAAATGGATTTTACGGTTTTCTTGAATGATCATGTGATCCATTTCCGTCAATGGATAATCACGTGCCTCTTCCGGTGTCAAAAGTGGTGCGATTCTTCCCCTCATAAACAGTAAACGCCAAATATCTTGAGGCTTTGCTTCGAATTCAGCTTCTTCTTTTGTTTCAGCTGTTGTCACCATATAGGAAACATTGATTTCTGGTTTTTCCATAAAAGCAGAAGGTTGAAAGTTCTTTTTATAGGCATCCAAAATTTGCTTATTCATTTCCCCATTGAAAAATTGTGCAAATGAATAACCAATCCCCCTGATTCCTGCCTGAATCGCACTATTACCAGTCGAGCCCAACAGCCAAGCTTCCGGCAATTTGACTCGGGATGGCGTAGCGATTGTTTGATTATATAAAGGATCTTCAGGTATTTCGTCGTTGATCAATTGCAATGCCATATCAAGTTTTTCATACATATTGTTCACTAATGGCTGACGTCCTTCGGATAAGGCGTAGATGGAACGCTGATCCCCGCCCGGAGCTCGACCCACTCCAAAGTCAATCCTGCCAGGTGAAAATGCACTTAATGTTTTAAACACTTCAGCTAGTTTTAATGGGGAATAATGCATCATCATCACGCCCCCGGTGCCGATTCGAATATTTCTCGTTTTAGCAGCCAAATGAGCTGCCGTTACTTCAGGAGATGAACTAGCAAAGTCATTTGTTCCGTGATGTTCTGCCATCCACATTCGATGATAGCCTAATTTATCGCCTAAAATAGCCAATTCTTCCGCCTTTTTTAAAGCATCTACTGCATTGTTTCCCTTCGTAATAGGGGCTTGATCTAAAATACTTAATCTCATTTTTTATATCCTTCCAATCTTCTTATTCAATCATAATTCGATACCTATGTACCTAAAGATCTATTCACCACATTTGAGATGAGGTAAATGATTTGTCGAAAGTCATTAGTATACAAATCATTTTTTAAAAAAGCTGAGCTATCATAGATTCTTAGACATTTTTTTCAAGAGTTTTTTTAATATGATTAGTTCCTCGGATGACATGCATTCCAATAACTGACCTTGCTGCTTTTTCCAAACGTTTTGAATCGTCTCTATTATTTCTCGGCCCTCTGGTGTAAATAATAACCAATTAAAACCAGAGTTCAGCAAGCAGCTCCATCGACCGCTTCCTATCTTCCGGATCGTAGGTGTACGTCACAACAATCAGTTCATCGGCCCCACTGTACTCCGTAAATTCTTCCAATTTCTTACGTACTGTTTCCGGAGAACCGACCGCTTTGTTGCTGAACATGGATTCTATAAGTGCCCTTTCCTGTTCCGTTCCAATTTCTTCAGGATCCACAGGTGGTTGTAATAATTGCTGTTTTCCAGTTTGTGCATCCAATAAAAATTGCTGTGTCGTGGTCCAAAGTCTTTGTGCTTCCTCATCTGTTGGAGCAACAAGTACGTTAATCCCAGCCATGACATAAGGTTCTTCAATTTGTGCCGTTGGTGCTGTCGATTTGAATGTCGAACGATACAAGTCAATCTTCTCTCTATAATTATCCGGGGTGAAATGCGAGGCAACGGAAAAAGGCAAACCCAGTTGACCTGCAATCGAGGCACCATTCATACTTGAACCTAAGACCCATATTGGTACATTTGTGCCTGTCCCTACATTAGAGGTTACAGGTACACTATGTGCCAAGCCCTCATCACTGAACCATCCAGTGAGGTCATAAATAGAATTAGCAAAAGATTGTGGATCACTACCGGAACGAATAAGCAGTTGAGCAGTCCGAGCATCGGTGCCTTGAGCCCGTCCGAGGCCTAAATCAATTCTATTAGGAAACATTTGTGCAAGTGTGCCAAAATTCTCAGCTACCTGCAGTGGGGCAAAATTGGGCAGCATAATACCGCCAGAGCCAACACGAATTTTTTCAGTCACCATTGCAGCTTGAGCAATAAGGATGGAATTTGCTGCAGATGCCAAGTTTATCATGTTATGATGCTCTCCAAACCAGAGTCTCTTAAAACCAAGCTTATCTAACAATTGAGCAGCTTCGATGGATTGCTCAATTGCTTCACTTACCGTTTGTCCTTCTGATACACTGACATGATCAAGCACATTTAATGGTATATGTTTTGCCATTTTATTCTCGTCTATATTATTGTCCATACGTCTATTGTCTTCCTTCTAAACATTATTATGATTTGATATTTCTATAAATATCGAAATAGTGGTTAAAAACTTTAATCTGGAATTAAAGTTGGTGCGTATTTTTCTAACACATCACGTTGAAGACTATAGTAACGATAAGTACCCTCTTTTTTTACAACCAGTAAACCACAATCAATCAATAATTTTAAATGATGAGTTAACGTGGAATTAGAGTTTATATCTAGTTCATCTACTATTTCGTTACAAGCCATCTCTGGTAAATTAGCTAATTTATTTACAATTTGTAATCGAGTTGGCTCACCAAGTGCTTTATAAACTTTTACTGCAATTTCGTCATACACGTTCAAAACCTCAATTCTATTATTTCGATATTTATGAAAATAAGTATACAATGCATTTGCATTATTTGCTAACAAAAACACCATTTCATTCTTACCCATTTCTCAGCCAGACTTTGATACAAAAATAATCTTTAACCTAGCAACAATACCTACAGTTTAAGTCCTTTTTCAGTAATTCCACCTTTTTCTTTTTTATTGAAGTACACTGTTCTTTAACACAAGAAGCGACTCCTTTTATTGTGCAATCACATTCATTAAATTTAAGTATATTTCTTTACAGCCTCCCAAAATTCTAACATAAATATCCAATTCTTTATTGAGTATTATTAAAGGAAATGGCCCGATTGATTAATAAGAAAGAACCCTGCACAACACAGGATTCTTGATCAATTTTTATAAGCGATTAACCTTTAAAAATTATCAAACTCTGTTTTAAAGCTACAATTAGGGCTTAATTTAAATCTCATATTCTCTTAACACGCCCGTTAAAAACTCCTGCCCAATAACTCCCTGGTGACATATCAGCATCGCGGAGACGAAGACGACTGTGCTCCTATAAACTCCCCATCTCCTATGTAAATACCAACTTGTCCAAAATAAATAAAAAAGCAGACCCTTCATTTAGGGTCTGCCATCTGCTATTATTAAGCGCTTTGAACGTTTGTAGCTTGTGGGCCACGTTGTCCTTGTTCAATTTCAAAAGTTACACTTTGACCTTCGTCTAAAGATTTGAAACCTTCGCTTTGGATTGCTGAGAAATGTACGAATACGTCTCCTCCTGCTTCACTTTCGATGAATCCAAAACCTTTTTCTGCATTAAACCACTTAACTTTACCTTGTTCCATAAATGTTGCCTCCTCGTGTGGGTCTCCACACATTGTGTTACTATCCTTGCTCAAATACCTTAGACGAAAAACAAAATCTTTTCTCCAGCTGAAAAAGAACAAAAATAATTCTTCCTAAGAATAACAGATATACCAAAAAATAGCAAATAGTATAACTCTCATTTCTTATGAAGTTATTTCTTTATCAAACGTTACCTGAAGAAAATGGTCCGATACCAAGAGACACCTTCTTCAAGAATAGCGCCCTTTACTAGAAGAAGAGCTCGAGTTTATTTGTTAATTCTTTGGACAAACCTCATATTGATTACTAGAGTAAAAAAGATAATTGGATATAATAATCCGGAATACAAAAGCTTCCACCCATTATGGTAAAAAAATTCAGTTTGTAAGGAAATCCATTCAAATAGGATGGAGAAAATAGACCAACATAAGATATATAATCCTTTTTTAAATATCCTTTTTTCTGAAGGATAATAATTAAGAAATAACACATTAATTGAAGGGAAGTAAAGGATGATACCGAGTAAACTTAGCCATTGAAATCCCGGTTGAAAATAGCCATAAAGATTATAATGTAAATCGAAAACCATATCGGTTGTCAAACCGTATGCATAAGCAAAAAAACATGTTGCATAAATTTCTATTTTAGAAATCCTTTTCGGAACTATAAATGCAACGATGTTGAAAGTGATAAAAGTAATATATATGAAGATCCACACGCTTTTTCTTTACCTCCTTTACTGATCCTTTACTTTCGCAACCCCTAAAGCAAAGTGATTCCATAGAACATTCACTATTAACTCAGCACTTGATTCCTCACACTCGACAATTAGAATCACCTCAGAATGCTTTCCTTTTAATAACCTTCTCTTCTTCTTTAGAATCACTTCGGTAAAAAGTCGAATGCTGAATCCAAGAACAAACCCCATAATTGCAGCTATAATCCCCCAGTAAATCGGCCCCCATGATAGTTTAAACCCGATACTAGCACCAAAAACGGAAAAAGCTGTAGCAAGTGCCATTCCTATATCAATGAGTGATGTACCATCAGATCGATGAAGAGAATCAAATACCTTACGTTCCTCTTGACGATTATCTAACGGTACTGCATATATGCTTTCCTTCTTAATTCCTTTTTTTTCTAATGTTAAAATTGCCATCTCTAAATAGGATGTCGTTTCAAAGGTCGAGAAAATTTGCATGTTATTCACTTTACCTTTTGCCCCTTGATTATTTTAAAACCATTGGATTGGTAATGATCTTTTAAATGTTTCCTTAACTCATTCTCAAAAAGTTTATTATTTTCAACTGTATTAATATAAGAATCGTAAATTGCAAACCCATAATGTGAAGGGATAAATAATAGCCACTCTGGTTTTAACACAGAGGTTGCTTCTTTTACCTTACCTAAAAATAATAGAGAAACTGCCTCTAAAGCATGGGAAAAGTAAAAAAAGATAACTAATCCAATTATGATAAATAAAGCTGTTAATATCCTATGTATATACAGTTGTCCTAGACCTGGTATAAACAATGACCAAATGAAGGAGAGAACTGGGTTTCTTTTATCTAGATAGTTAATTTCTAATGCTCCCAAAGTAAATGTATTAATTCGATGATCTTCACGTTCTGCCAAGAGATAAACTCTATTCATATCCACCGTTGTTCGATAACTATCCCAAATACCAAAAATGTAGACAGGAATATACATGAGAAGCCACCTAGTGTCTAACACTTCTTTAGCCATCTCTATATTCCCTTGAAAGGAATAAATCATCGACAGGTTAACATTTGCATTGATGTTAACAATAACCTCCCAAATAAATAATGCATATCCTCTAAGGTATTTTGATAAAATCAAATGGCCGAAACCTGGGAATGCCGCTGACCACCATGCGATAATATAAGGGTTCCTTAAATGAAGTTGTGTGGTTCCAAGTATACTTACATGGGCTTTATATCTTCTTGCAGTATTATCATTTGTATAATTGTTCATAATAGCCATCCTTGAAAACGAATATTAACCATAGGTTTCCAAAATCTATTTTTTTATCCTATTTTACCATTTAAAAGTGTTCCATGGCCCGATTGCTTAATAAGAAAGAACCCTGCACCACACAGGATTCTTGTTCAAACTCTGTTTAAAGCTACACTCAGGGCTTAATTAATCTCATATTCTCTTAACACGTCCGTTAAACACTCCTGCCCAATAACTTCCCGGTGACATATCAGCAATGGCGACACCAGTAGATGATTGAGCACCGATGAACTTTCCATTTCCCATGTAAATACCAACATGTCCGTCCTTTTTATAAGTATCAAAGAATACTAGATCACCTGGCTGCATGTCACTTAGAGGTATCCGTTTACCTAGATGTTTTAATGTTTCCGTACTCGTGGAGGTTAATGGACCTAAATTAACGCCTACTTGATCAAAAGCCCAGTGCACAAAGGATGAACAATCAAATCGGCCTCTTACTATATCACTCTGGTTCCGTCCTCCACCAAAAACATAATTCGAATTTCCAATCCACTTATATCCTACATCTATAACCTCAATACCCGTATAATCATTATCTACAGTATTAATCTCAACATAACCATTAACGTATTGATCAGCAAATCCAATAACTTCTTCTACATACCAATCGGCATGATTATAAGCATAGACAGCATCCCTAATATTTCCCTCGTCTGCACCATTTGCCGCAAGATAGTTTGCTGCTGAAAAAATGGCATCTTCTATGTCAAAAGGATCGGCTTTTCCATCACCATTTGCGTCTACACCATAGCCGCCATACTGTGAAATTACAGCAGGATTCACTTTTTCAGAGTCAGATATATTTCCTTTCCCTAAGCCTCCACAGGAAGGATGGCTCCATCCTACCCATGTACAAGGCATGAACTGCATGTGTCCTTCGGCTCCCACTGGGGAAAGCATGGGATTAATGGAAGAAAAACGTGTTTCAACTCGATGATGTGCCGCAAGCAAATTCCATGGAACTCCATACTTTTGTTCTGCCTCTTTATAAATGGGAATAAATTGCGTAGGAATTTCATTTGCACCTATTTCCGATATATCTCCACCCCAGTAACCACTACCTTCTCGTTTTGCTTCTTCACCACCAGATGCAACGATAATAAATATGGAAATGGCAATCATTCCAAAAATCAAAACAACCGCAACAATCCCTAATATGACAAGAAGTCCAGCTTTCGCTATGGCAGCTTGTCCTGCCTTTTTCGCTACCTTCTTTGTTACTGTTTTTCCAGCTTTAGTTGCTGTATCCTTTAAAGCAGAGCTTCCTTCAGTCTGATAATTATCTGGATCAATTTGGGACATTAACTCTCACATCCTCTACTTTCCACTCACCATTAACATTACGAAGCCCTACTAAGTACCAATCTTCTGTTTCTAAAATACTTTCATCAACAGATTTTGCTTGTCCCTTTACAATCACATTCCATCGAATAACCAGACTGCTTTTATTAACTACCGGTATAACTTGAGTTTCCTTTGCTGTTAAATAAGATCGGTCAAGTACTTCCCGCCTCACACTTTGATTCATTTTTTCATATAAAGCTTCCGTCATATAAGGTTTTGCATTTTCTAGGTACTCCATTGGTCTGTCCGCATTATAATTGTGGTAGGCAGTTGCAAATTCAACGGCAATTTTCTTCGACTTTTCAAGATCTCCCTGTGAAAACTTTTCAGTTTGATCGTAGTCATTTATTTGATCTTCTACTGTTAATAGTCTTTGATCATCCAATGAAGTGGCGAAATCATTTTCACCCGACTTATCTACATCTCCATGGTTTTGTTGAACTGCCACAGCTTCGTCTTTATTCATACTTCGAAAAAAAGCTGAAACCGTAAAAGCCACTATTAGAAAAATAACAAGAAGTAATACAAACAATTTAATCCGATCCGACTTGCTATTTTGAAAATCCCATCCAAACATGGCTTCCCCCTTATTCTTTATTTTTCCTGGCTTTAATGATCTGTTCAACTTCCCATTTTGTTAATGGTTTATCATTTTTTTTGGCATTTTCAATAATTCGGGAAACATCTACTTTCTCTCGGTTTACAATTACGTTTTTTTCGTTTTTACGTGTTGTATTATAAGTAATACCTTCTTTATGGCTCTCATCTTTTTGTATATTGCGATAATTCTCTGTTACATGATTGTTTCGCTCTGTGAGTTTCTTGATGTCTTTTTCATTATTTTCACTAGAAGTTTGATTACGATTAACTGTTTCTTGTGAAATATTTTTCTCCATATTATTTTCAAGAGTTCGACGTTCTGAAATTTGATGTTCTTTTTTCTCACTAATGTTATCCTCAAATGTCTGTTGGTTACGCAAGTTTACATTTCGTTCAGCTTGCTGACGGTCCACTAACTCCACATCTTGCGTATCAAAACGTTCCTTCGATGCAGCTGCCTCTCGATCCACATCTTTTAAAATCTGGCGTTCAGTTAATGGCGTATCCAATACATTTCTAGTTTCTAAGCGACGTCGACGTAAATCCTCGATGCTCATTACATTTTGACCACTTTTCTTTCCTACCTGCCCTTGCTCTGCTCGGCGATCCATCAGCTGTTCATGGTCAGTAATCGCCGCATTTTTAACACCAGTACCGTTTTTATATATTTCTTGTCCTTCATGAAATTCTTCACTGTTACGATCTGCTAACGAAGCACCATCGACCGCACGTTTAAGACCATCTTTTGTTGCTTTAAGCTGTTTTTGCCTTTCTACCAACTGATCTTTATTCAATAAACCAATTTTACCTTGCATCCGTGTACGATTGGCTAAAGGCTGATTACGAATTCGTCCTTTGTTATTCGTTTTATCCACTATACTCTGACCATTTCTTATTACCGATTTTGCTTGTCTGAACTTTCTCTGATAACTTTGCAAGGAAGCACCTGTGCTACTTTGAACATTATTTGCTGCCGAAGTCACCATATTAAATAATTCCTTCCTCTTAGCCCAAACACCTACAAAGCAAATAATTTGAATGATCATCATACCTAAGTATCCTAAATCCGAATTCTCGGTGGCCCGATATAAAATAGCTGATATACCAAATAGAATCGTTAATAATAAAGCAATCGCTATTTTCATTAACTGAGCATGTATGACCTTCATTAGCCAATCAAATGCTGTTTGTTTCCATCTTGGAATTAATGCCATAAGCAATGGAACTGGCGCAAAAAGTACTAAAGCTAGAAAAATCATTTGATATAAAATGATAGAACCAGAAATCATAAGTAAGAATAATCCAATAATGGTATTTGCTAAAAAAAGCAAAGGAACAAAAGAAGCTCGCTGTGTAATGCCATCAATGGACATCATTGTGTTATCTTCTTCCTCTACTTCACTTTGAGCTTTATTTTGTCGTTCTTCTGTATTTAAAATGGGATCAATAGAAAGCATTTCATTAACACGTCCCTCATCAACTCCTGTTGATCCATACTGCATAAGCATATAGGGTTTTTTTACCATTAAATCAAACATTTGATTACGAACAGTTGCGATGCCTTCTTCTGCATTGTAAGATGCACCTGGATTTACAATGCTTGCAGAAATCCCTAAAATATCACTCTGAAGGTTACTTGACCATTTATTAACCCCGCCGATAAACTCGTCGGCATTGGAAAAAAAACCGAGAGAAAAAACAAAAATAACTAGAGAGGAAATTAAACCACCCCAAGCATGACTACTTTCCCTTTTAATCATTCCCACATAAGTAGCCCAAGCTCCTACAATGGCAATTAAAAACGTAACAAGTAAAGGCCATAATCCATTTGACATGAAACCACTGGGTCCAAAACCAGCTACATTTTGAATAGCTTTTGCGATTTGATCTACTACTCCGGAAATGAAATCTAGATCAAATGCTTCTTGAACAATTAACATTGTAAAATTGGCTAATAATACGTTTAAACTCCAAATGGAATTTACAACTTCCATTAATGCAATATAGATTTGTTTTCCCGCGCCATCTGCCCAATTCCATGGCATCCAGTCACCGGCGGTATCTACGTAGGTATCCAGTTTATAATGATGTTGGGGATATTCATTATATTCCAAATCAACTTCTCCAACTGATCTTGTTTCTGTATCCTGAGGTACCAAGTTATCTTGAAGACTTTCTGCTGATGCGGGTACTTTAATGACTAGAATCAAAGTTAATAATGCCAAGAAGATCCGCATTAGCTTTTTCATTCTTCATGCAACTCCTTTATAACCTCGGGTTCTAGGTCCTCAATAAGCTTGTCAAAATTATACATATCACCATATTTGGTGCGTTTCCAGCCACTTTCTGTTTTAACAACTTCCATCTGTTCAGTTTTCAATTTACTTTCAGTAGGATGACGGTAAGTTATTTCATAGTAATATCTACTACTATCGACCTTCCATTCAGTAAGTTTGTAGTCTTCAATTATATGATCATTTTGGGGACCCTTTTCGGTTGACATAGTACCATCACTTTCTACAAGTAATTTGGCCCTAGTTGCTTGATCTTTTTGAACTTCAGCATTCGCCCATTCTAAAGGTATATCAGCTGGCACTTTCCCATCTCCATCTACTTCCTCACTACCGCAACCTACAACAATTACAAAGAGAAACATATAGCTCATAATAAAAAAGATTTTTCTCATACATACACGCCCTCCTTCTTAAATTTAATTTGATCATCTATCTGATGTAACTCATCCGAAGCAATCTCCCAATCATTTAATGCTTTTTCTATTGGTGGGCGTGTATCAAAAGCATCAAATAAATCTTTAAATAGAGCATTGATAGAAACCACTCCAACACGTCCAGTAATATCCTGAAATAAACACTGACCATTCTGAAGTTCCCGTAGGGTTGAGGCATTGTATTCTGTATTTTTTAGATTTAATAACGAAAGGACATTTTCAATTTCTTTAGGATCTGTACTCCGGAAAGCAAATTTCATCCCAAGGTTATTCTTCATCTTCTCATCCAGTAAGTCACTTGCATTTTGGGTAACAAAGTAAATCCCAGCATTCATTGAACGCCCTGCCCTTACTAACCTTGTGGCTAAATGACTTCCTTGATTCGTATTTAACAATGACCATGCCTCATCCAGTAATACCACCTTAAAAATACTGCGATCCTTTTGGATAAACTTAAGAGCAAATGACGAAATTGGAAGCATCATCGCAACAGATAACATTTGGGACAGATTAAATTGATCTTGTGGTGTATTTGGTGCAGGTAACTCAAGATTCTGGATTTGAAGCACATTCAGAGCTGTTTCAAGACTAATCGCTGAATCATTCTCTCCATCACCAAATAATAATTGGGCAAATGATAATTTACTAAATGATTGAATATGGCTCCCTAGTAATCTAGCTGATTTATTTTCACTATTTAGTAGCTTTTCAACCACTTTATTTAAGCAAGGGTTTTTCTCCTTCGAAACCTCATGGACAGCATTCGAAAGCTTAGGAAAACGTTCCGAATCATCAAGCCTTACACCTGTTAAGAAGGTTAAAATATCCAGAGCAAGTGTCTCTGCTTCCTTTAAATCATCATGAATGGAAAAAGGATCTAATCTCCCTTTATCCTCTTCTTTGGTAGAAAGTGAAATAATATTAACCTGCTCACCCAAATCATATAAATCACGTTTCCAGTTCCCACGTTCCCCCTTCGGATCAATAACGAGTGCTTTTCCTCCTGAAAGAACCGATAAATAGGTAATGAGATTGGCACTGAATGATTTCCCGCCACCTAATGATCCAAGAAAAGCAGCTGACAGCGCATTTGTCCTCGTTCCTCGTATCCCCTGTGCAGCCCGATTAGGCATAATATATACAGGTTGATCCAAAATCCCTGTACTCCCAATAAAGAAACCTTCCCCATCACCTAACTGTTTGGTCGCACCAAACATGCCGCCTGCAACAGCTGCCGGTTCCATAAAATGCACATAATCAGTCACATAGCGTTTTGCACCAGGAAGAAATTCATTGAAAGCAAGCCATTGATCTCCGTAAGGCTGTTCAATTTGAAACATCATATCTTGATACAAATCTTTAATCGTATCGCAACGACGTTTTAATTCATCTTCATCCATAGCTGATACGCCTAATATAATAGAGGTCTTAACTAGGGGCATTCTAGACTTTTCCAAATGGGCTTCTAATTCATGTGCTTCTTGCCTTCCCTCTAAAATATTTAATCCCGTATCGTTGCCGGTTTCACGCGCATGTCGATCTTGGTCTTTTAATTCCTTTTGTTTATTACGCACAGCTGATAATGCCTTTCGGTTATCCATGGTTTCCGTTCGAACACTCACTTCCACAGGGAAATCAAGGCTTTGAATAACATACATCCATTCCTCACCCGGAAACTCCATTTCATAAGGAACATTGGAAACAGTTAAAAAAGCTGCATGACCTTCCACTTCTTCTCCCTCAATTATCTGCTTCAAAATCAAACTTCGTTTTGGAGAGTCATCGACGAGTCCCTCTGATAGTCGTAAAATATCATAATATAATGGGCGGCGTACTGTAATTTCCTCTTCTTCATACTCTTTATAATGAACTGTATATTCAGGACTCCAATTTTTTAAGATTGGGGCTTTTCCCATACCTCGATAAAAATTCCTGCGAATCAGCCATTGAATATCCTCTTCTGAAACTGGTTCAGCCCTTAATCGAGCATTGACCTTGTTGTAGACTCTCCTTTCAGATTTTTGGTAACGATTGATTTCATCTTCAACGATTTCCTGTGTATCAAAACCAGATGCATCATGGACACCATTAATAAATTCCTTCCATGCCTCTTTGATATCCTGAAGAATAGATTTTTTGATAACATCGGGTTTTTGCAGCTTAACTCCAATAAAAAAACGATATTCAGTTCCTTCTTTTCCTAACATTTTTACAAGTTGCCTGGCAGAGTCATCGGTATGTTTAATCGCTGCTTCTTTTAAAGGTCCCGTTAACTTCATTTTAAATCGATCATGGGTCTCTTTTATGGACTGAAAATTGGGAACAATCAACATATGAGTATCTAACTGAATTTGCCAAAAAAAGGCTTTGATTCTAGTGAAGATAAAATCCTTCTCATCATCCGATAAAAAATCATAATTATAACCCTCTATTTCATAATACGCCCAGCATGATCCATCTTGAGAGAATACAAGATTCCCTTCAAAGTATTTAATAGGAAATTCAATCATCCGTTCTCCCCCCCTTGTTATAACTCAATTGACGATAACCGACGTTGCTGCCATATTGATAAGGTTTCTTCCTATCAGATACTTCTTTATATCGATTTCGTAAGTGAGGTGAAAGATGATACTGAATAACCCGAATAAAAAACCGATGTGCTGCTTTTCCATCTAATAACTGCTTTGTAAAAAACCATGTGAATAGCCCTGGTAAAAAAACATACTCAACCAAACTTAAATTCAATAAACTTAAAGGTGGAAATTGATTTAGAATCCAGACAATAAATACCCCGCCTGAAAAGAATCCAATTTGTCTATACGTTAAGGGAAACGGTAAAGGAATGTCTTGAATCCCATATAAAACCTTTTCTACTTTCCACACACTATTGTAAGTTCGTAAAATTTTAGGTTTCATGGTACTTCCTCACTTTCCTCTTACTTTAATTAACTGCCAAAAACAGTTGCCCATAATTTTGTACCTAAATCCTTAACAGCAATAGGCGTAAAAACAAATACTCCAACAATCATGGCAAATATCGCAAAACCTACAAACCTGGAAAACTCTCGTTTAACTAAGAAATAAATCGCTACTGCACCAATAATCACCAAAAACAAAGCACCTACCTGTACAGAAAACCAACTTTGAATATTCTCCCCAAAGTTCATAATCTACTAACCTCCTAAAATGTTTTAATGATTTTTAATAGATTTTATAAACCAACGGTTATCTTCTTTTAAAAGAATTAGTTCATATGGATAAATCACTTCTGCTTTTGATTGATTTTCCTGAAAAACAACTGTAGCGCTAACCTTATATTGATTTGTAGATTGATCTTGTTTAATGATTAGGTTTTTAACCTCTTTAAATGTAATGACACCCGTCATCGATTCAATATAATCGCCTTTAATGTAATAAGACAGTTCTTCTTGTGATCCATTTGTATATACTTTGAAAAATGTATTAAGTGCTGATATAATTTCTGCTTGGAGTTTTGTATCTTGGAGTTTTCCGTCTTCATTGATAGAGGTATCAGAGGTGATTTGCGGTTTTTCTGGCGCAGAGATAAAATATGGTATTTGATGGACTACAAAGGACTTTCCATCTGTTTGAATCGGAACGACAAAATACTTTTCATATGGTCCAGATTTTTCTTCAGAAGGAGCATCTTCTGCATCTTGCGAAATAGTTCTATTTAATATGTGTTCTACACGCAAAGTAATATTTGCTGAATCATGACCTGTTGCTTCAACATTCCATACTTGCGAAGTGGATAAACTGCTATTCCATTCCATCCCTTCAAAAGATAGTCCAGCCTGTTCATCTAAACCAATAGCTAGATATGTTTGTAAACGGTCAATACGGCTTTTCTTACCCTCATCACTATTCTGCCAATCAAAATATTCACGTGCAAAATTCTGAGCAAAAGATTGAGCTCCTTCTCGGGTAGCAAAATTAACCATATTTTCCTTTGGTTGGGCCTGTTTGGCCTCAACTTGATTAGTGTCAAAATTTGATAATCGAACAATAGCTACAACAGATAAAAAGAGTGCCAATAAGAATCCAGTCCAAAAAAATCCTTTAAAAACCTTCTTTCTAAATACCGTTTTTGGATATATGCGCTTTTGCATTCTTCCCCCTCTTTCTTATTTCATCATTTGTTTCATAGCCTCGTTTCGACGTTCTTTTCTTTTGGCTTCTTCACCTAAGGCCCATACAGCAAGACAAATTAAGCCAATAAACCCTAATGTAGCCCAAAGACCATGTTTAGCATAGAAACCTTTAACAAAAGCAATGACATCATCAGCAGCTATCGCAAAAACCGGGAAATTGGCATAGAAAAATTGCAACAGAAAATAACCTAATACAACCATTACGGTCAAAATAATCAATACAGCTATCAATCTCTTAAAAAAACTTGTTATCATTTCTTTAATTGTATTACCAGTTGAGGTCGTACCTCGCTTAACTTTATATCCCATTGTTTCACCCCCCTTCAAATCGAAGATATATATCTGCCCTTTTATGAGCATTGACTATTCAATTCGACTAGTTAGGGAATACAAATGATCAACAGTTGTAGAATGTTTAGCTTTCCATATATCACCATAAGGATTTTCTAACACATCCTCATAAGTAGCAAAAAGTAACGCCCCATGCATTTTTTCAATTTCTCGTGAATCGCCATTTTTAGCATTGAGCATTAAACGATCCCTCTCATTCTCCTTTTGAGAAATAAATAAAATACGTATCATATCAATTGGAACACCAAATCTTAGATCATTTAAATAGGCCTTTTTCAATACGTATTGATTGTAACGATGAATTTTGTCCAAAGTATTTTCAATTCGTTGACGGCTTCGCTCCATTTCTACAAAATATAGAAAGTGGAAGCTCTTCCCATTAACAACACGCTTTAGAATAAAGGCACCATCCGGGCGAATTACTGTATTTGAAGGCTGACGTTTTTTCCCATCCTTTTCTACTCTCACTTCTCCATAATTTCGATAAGCGCGTCGCTCTGAAAAATACTCAAGAAATTCAATTCCACTATGTTTTTCTCTATTATAAGTAGTTAACACGTGAGCAATTTGCAAAGAATGATAAATATACGTAGGTGTCCTTTGAGTCCATCTTGTATCCCAGTCAACATCTCCAAGTAGTTCCCTAGCTTCTTGAATTCCTTTAGTATCAAGTGTATAAACTAATCGATCTGCCCCTCTTACATTCGCTTTTGCAATCGGTGAAGATTTGATATACCCTTCACGCTCTAAAGCACGAAGATGATTCATAATCGTGTTTTTGTGAAATGGAGTACCATCTTCATGGATAAACACATATTTTTGTAAAAAATCATAATCGACAAACACTAAATCATGTAAAGCAATAAATAAATCTTCTTCCTTCGTCCCGATACGTTTCGACATCTAAATCCCCCTACATTCAAAACAGCGCGTCTTCAAGACTAGCTTCTTTTTTATCCATTTTATCATCCTTTTTCACCTCTTCTCGAACATTTATTTGTCTAACTAAAGATTCAGTCAATTCATGATTGTCCAATTCTAGCTTCGATTGTTTTATTTCATTTTCTAGTTCCAACTGATCGTAAGCATTTAATATATCCAAAGTTTCATTTTGATTCTTCTCTTTATTACTAACATCTATTTCAGCAATATCTTGAGGATCAGATTTATCTTGATGAAATTGTACCTGATCTTCTATAAATTCATTGTTTTCTTTAAACATAGAATCATTATTTGTTTCATGCTCTTTTTCTTGAACTATCTGTTGGTCATTCATTTTTTCTAATACTTTATTTTCAATTTCCATTGCTTCTGAAATTGTACGCGTCTTTATCTCAAGTATAGAATCTTGATAATAAGCCGGCCCTGGAGGCTTCATACGAACTAAAAATGGGTGTGTTCGCTCATTTCCAACCTGCATCCTCATATATGCATGATAAGGCTCTATCTGTAAATAATCAGATTCTTTTATAACCTCGGAATTCATCGAACGATGAACATACTGGGCATCATCCGGCTCCCCTAACCGGAATGAAACAAGAGTTCCGAAGTTTCGGAAAATTGCTGACGCGACTTCCCTTGGTAATTGATCTTTAATTCCTTGCATCCCTAATATAATGGAGACCTTGTACTTCCTTAACTCAGAAGCAAAAGACTCAATAGCATCTGTACTGTGTTCCATTAAAGTAGGAGCTTCATCCACCATGACAAAATGATAAGGCAACTTATCTCGTTCAATAGCTGGTATATCGGCCCGACTCTTTCCTGCCAATTCAGCAAATGTCAAACACATAGAACCAATCAATTTCTTCTCATCGCTTGTTAATTCCGATAAATCAAGTAGATTAATCATGCCTTGATCCATGCTTTCTCGAAATCTCAAACCATTTGTTTTTGCTCGAAGAATTTTTCCTAAAACACCAGACAAGGTAATTTTTCTTAATTTATTTAAAGTAGAATTCGTTTTTAATTGTAACTCACGATCATGAAGCCCATGTAAATTGGCAAAATATAAATACAAATCGTTTTCAATAGGATCACTTCGATTTAATCGAGAAAGTATATCATCACGATAATCTGGATCACTTAATAATCTCTGCAAATTGGGAAGACTTGCTTCTCCTAATCGTTGTAAAACAATTCCCCCATTTAAAAAATTATCGTCAATGTTAGGACCCCAAAAGTCCTTCCATGTTCTTTTTAAAACATCCGCAACGGTTTGAGCAATCTTATCTTCTGCAGACACAAAATCAACATCATAAACATTAAACGGAATCTCACCTTCCGAAAACTTAATATAACGAACAAGGTGTTGCTTCTCAGGTGGTATTCTTGCTGCAATATCCTGGCATAGGTCACCATGTGGATCAATAATGGTTCCTCCAATAAGCGTTCCAGCACCTTCAAGACTAACTAAATCCTCTACTAAATTATACATAGCAGTAGATTTACCCATCCCTGACATCCCCATAAAAGCTGCATGATACCTCAAAGTAGCAAGATCGAATAAAACATTATTTTTCTTACCGTGATAAGAATGTTCCCCTAGAGTAATAGCTAAACCTGAATTAAATGTGGCACCTTTTAATTCTTTTGGTAATGGAGTCGATCTCATTTTAAGTCGATTCAATTTATTGGTTTGAACTCTTTCACTTGGAAGCCTCATGATGGCCGCCATTTCCTCTGACCCTAAAATGACTCTTTTTTTCATCCGTTCTATCGGAAAAATACGATTTTTATATTCCCAGCGAAACAATGGTCGAATTGTTCGAAACCACCACCACTCACGACCCTTTAATTGATTCAAACGTCCACTAGAAAATGTACCAATAGATCCTTTGGCAGCCTTTATCAAGTCCCTAGCGTCTTTCTGATCTCTACCAAAAGCCACAACCTTAATACCCAATCTAGAAAGTATTCGCGTTGATTTTCCCTCAATTGCCGATAAATAAAGTTCATTATCTTTTTCTAGGGATTCATCAGCTTCTCCCTCTTTATGAAACTGCCGAACAATTCCTCTAAAGCTTTTTTCAGTTCGATAAGCAGGTTCAATGAGAAATTGCATATGAATCTCTTGTTCACCCTCTAATCCCTCTAGAAACTCAATCAATTCAGCTTGCGTATCTACTACTTCGTTATGATAAGTTTTAATAGGAATTGTCCAATGACTTTCTGTATATAACTTAGTCCCAGCATGGTTTCGAGAGAAATCAATAACCCGATCTTCCACTTCCACAATCTCAACATCTGGATGTTCAGCATAAAACTTACTCATAAAAGCTTTACCTGCTTGTACATCTGGAACCCATACAAAATACCGAATGTCATCCTTCGTTGCAACAATTTCCCAGCTAATCCACTCACGTTTAAACAATCGTCTATACCAAGGACGAGTTAAAAAACTGAGCGTAGTAACCCAAGACGTCTCATCTTTAAAATATAAAATCTTAGCATCCATCGTTGTCTTTAACTCATACACTTTTCCCTCTTTCGAAATTAAAAACGGCAACAAATGGAACCTCAAACACCCTTCTCCTCCTTCTTACAAGTTCTCAATTACTATCAAAATTCTCATTTAAAAACTACACACAACCTTAAACTTTCACCTGATCCCTTGAACTACCGCACTTGAACTTGTCCTTGAACTCACTAAATCACTTACACTTACTCATACTCTCTATACCTACCTACCTACCTACCTACATACCTACATACCTACTTACTCACACACTAACACTCTACTATCTCTCTACCTAACTCACTACACACAAACTAACTACACACCACCACCCCCTACCACTACATATCAGTTTATATCCAGGTAAGTGGGTTATTTATCTTAGGTCCTCCAGAAGAATCACGGAATAACTCTCCACCATTCCGTGATTCTTCTGGAGGACCGGTCTACGTTTAACGGAAAAATATTTGTGTTTTAATATGGGTGGTGATAAACAAGGTAAAACACATAACTAAACATATATCCAAACACATTATATAACCCCATAATAATCATTATGGAAATTGTTTACAAGGTTCTTTATACCTGAAATATAGAACTAGCGTTCCTATAACTTTTTAATCAGAATTATTAGAAAATACCTACATTCTCTGTTGTTACTAAGAAATTAAATAAGATCTTTTAAATGTAAAATGACTAATAAAACATTTACTTAATAATTAAATCAAACTCCAGTAAAGAATATCTAAATAATAATAATTATAAACACAAAGAACAGACACAAGGAGAATTAAGATATGTATTGGCAGACTGGCTTATTAATTTTTAACTAATTAATTTGTCAGGCGGAGACTTCCCCTGGCTAAATAATAAATCTATTTCATTAAGGATAAGCTCTTTTTCTAACGACGGTATTTCAAGTGTTTGGAATAATCCATTCAACTCAGATAATAGCTCAGCAAATGTTAATTGCGCCTGTTTTATCCTGTTTTTACGTAAATATAGTAATCTTTTAAATAGCATGTTTCGACTGGCTACTTTTGTTACTGCTGCACGTCCACGGCCAATAGTTCGCTTAATGATCTTGTTCGAGCGTTTTAAAACCTCTTTGAGAGTAGAAACGGCCATTCCGAAGGTTTCAGCAAGTGATCTAAGTGACCCCTCTAAATAAGCTGATTCTTGGTTTGTATATTTTTCTAAATAAGCAATAATATCAGCTTCACGTTCTTCGTAGTGAGAGCGTACACGTTCCTCGCGTGGCTTTTTAAACTTGTACCAACCTTCTCTTCCAGAAAATTGTACTTCTCCATCCGTCCAGGTTTCCAATAATCCTTCAACATAAGAACGTTTTACACCCTTATATTTTCCGGAATAAGCGCTTTTCAACGTACGTTCAAACTCACTTTTACTCAAAGGATTAAACAAATTACTATTAAATTGATCCAGTTCATCGTATGCTTCCTCCATTGATCGTCCACTTGCATAATTTGCAAGCGCTAATGTCATTAAAGCATTATTACGACTAGCACTATGATGACCTTTATCAATGTTGGTTGAACATATAAGCGTACGGTACCAATCGGATGCCGTTAAATCGAGGTTTGGTTGATCTTTACTGTACACTACACGTAAAAAAGAACGCTTTTCTTGCCTTTCAAAGTTTATTGACCAAGACAGAAGTTCCTCAGTGCTAGCAGGCTCACTATAGAAGTCTAAAACATTATCTTCCCTTGGTATCCTATAAAATCCAAATGGTGCACAATTTGTGTCTACTGGAACATATGTTGATAATGCTTTACGTACATTTTCGTGTAAGCGTTCAGCTACTCTTAAAGACTTGTAGTCTTGATTTTTATGTATAAAAAAAGGTGTTTCGAGTACATAGAAAAACTGAAATCCCTTAGGAGTTTCCAACAATAAATTAGGTCGTGGTAATCCTAATTCTTCGCAACCCAAATATAGAGCATAAAGGTCAATTTCTTTCGTATCGATATCAAACCCTAATACATTAATTTGCTTTAAATTATCTCGCGTATGACCCTTAATGATTCTTTTTTGAAAGTTGTAGTATGTACCACCTCGAAAGGTATTAGGTGTCCAATGCGATAATGCTTGCCCTTTTTCTTGAAGAGTTTCATAAGATGTAACAATGTAACCCTTCCCTTCGACAAGATTGGCTTTAGATGGAGTAACAAATACGACACCCTTTTGAAATGGATTATGTTTCTCTTTTTCCTCATAAGCTGCTACTCTATCAAGAGAAACAAGAGATCCCTTTTTCTTGTATAAAAGTAAACTATTATGCGTCATAAATTGCATAATTTCTACTGTTGAGATAGCTTCACCTGTTGCATTTTTAATTGCTGCCGCCATGACCATTTTTCACCTTCTTAGCTTTAACCATTCTTGTTATTCCGACCTTATTCTCTAAAAAGTAATTATAACGAACTCACTTTTTGTAAAAGTGTGCTCTTTAAGAGAAAATGCACCAAAAAAAAAAGACCCTTGAGGCTTTGGGCCACAAGGGTTTTAAAAAAATTTTTGATTTTTTTTGTTACACAGGTTGGACGTAAAAATGCACCGAATCACATGAAACTGCACCACTTTCCCCGGGAAGGTCAATATTCTACAAGTTCTCGTAGATCCTCACCTTCTCTGTTTTTTTTACCGCCTATTGGTGCATTTATGGTACACAGGTTGGACGTAGTGGTGCAATTTCATGGTGCACATTTGGTACACGGGTTGGACGAGATTGTGCGAATTTGTGGTGCATTTAAGGGAAGTGTTTCAAAATATCTTTTTTAACGTTGATAAATCAATGTTTTATTCCACACGGTTTGGACGGAATCTTATTTACCCGTGTAACATATTTAATATTTTCCACACAGCTTGGACGAAATATGGTTATGGTGCATTATTTTCATACAGGTTGGACGTAGTGGTGCAAATTTATGTGGTGCATTTTAAATTTAAATAGATTACTATAAACTTATATAAGTTGATGTATAGAATTTCATAAGGAGCAGTGAAATGAGCGATTTAAAAACTAGAACAAGAATCGGAAACACCCTGGATACATATTTACTAAAAAAACTAAAAGAACTTTCTAATGATACACGTATCCCTATGTCTCGTTTGCTAGATGAAGCTGTCCAAGATTTAATCAAAAAACATAACCCTACACCCCCTTCTAGCCACTAATAACAAATGTCAAAAGGTAAGGAGGTCTATATTTGATTACAAACAACTATTTAGAAATTGATGATCAATTAATTTTGCCATATCACTTATTAAAGATAGCTATATTTGAGGAAACTAAATGTCTTTATGAGGAATATCCAAATATTTTAAACAAATGGTACAAAGAAGCCTATCAAATGACAGAGACTGAAGTTAAGAATCAATATCCTCCAAACGATATGAGTCCTAGTTTCAAGGCATTATATTACTTCTTTACTGAAGGTTTATATTTTCAAAATCATATTACTAAATATATGGTTAAAGACGCAGTTCTAAGATATTCAGAAAATATTAAAGCGAACATATCAAGCTTTTTATACAATGAGTTTCCTCAAGAGATAAATCTGAGTTTGAATGAAAAAACGATTGATCAAACCATAGAACAGGACTACTTATATACCAGCATGGACAATGACTACCATATGATTCGGAATATCGTAGCGAAAAGGAAAGAATTTAAAGAAAGAGGTGCGGGGCAATTGGCTGCTGATTTAATTGACAACAGAGGCAACTTTAGAGGAATGGCCGAACTCCGTCCCAATCAAACAACAAATATATTACTCAAGCAGGATCAAGAGGACCTTTGGCTGAAGTTGGTTGATTCGGCTTATAATTCATTAGATGAATGGACAGCTGATTTATTCGATTTAATCACCTATTTATGGCTGGTTTCTCCTAAAAATAACGAGGGATATATTGAATTTCATAGCAATGACGCTTTACGGTTAAGAGCACAAGACTCTGAAGAACATATGGGTTCCAAAGGGTTAATAATTAGGGAACGCGATCGTTTTAATATCATGAAAAGGGTTGTCGCTTTATCAAGCATGTGGGTGTCTTTAAGTGAAGGGAAAGTGATTACTCATGAAGATAAACAATATGACTTTCAAGATTTCAAGCGAATGTTTGATATCGGGGCCATACGTGTAGCCTATGATAAAAATACTGGAGAAGCACAAGGGATATATGCATTACAAATTAAACCAACAGACATTCTTACCCCTTTAATCAATGCTTCCAGTCAAATGATCGGATTGTTACATATTAAGGTTTTTCAATACAGCCATCAAACACAAAAAGAACATAAACGTCTATTACGTTATATTGACCGTCAGTGGAAAATGAGAATAAGGCACAAGTCAAAATTGACTCAGCCATTTAAAATCTCTACGTTATTAAAAGAAATGGATATATCCATAAGGTATAACTGGAGTGACAAAAAGGATAAATTAGAAAATGTCTTAGATGATTTTATAGCTGATGAAGTAATAAAGGCTTGGGAATACAAAGAATCCTTTGATGAGTCTGTTGTAGGAAAAAAGGGTTGGTATAAGGACTGGATTAACTATAGTATTATTATTTATCCAACAGATAGCTTACTTGAAGGATACAAAAATAGTGTAGATCTCTCTACCCAAGCGATACTTGATCAAACACTTTTAGAAAAAATACAGCATAAAAGTGTTGGGGATACTTTATTCAGAACGGAAAAAGCATTATTACCTAATAGCTTAAGGTCTACAATAGTCGAATCAGCTGCCACTGTAGAGACACAGATTTTAGGAAAAAGTCAAAATAAACGTACTGAAAAACTAGATAAAGAATTAAGCACTCATCAAGTTGAGCAGCAGGCTTTTAATCTGGATGAAATAGAGGAAATTAAACTTTCCCCAGAATCGATGAATGACATGATTAAGCATTTAGATATGAGTATCAGACGAGCAGCTGAAGAAATTGGCGTTGCTCATACCACCCTCTCCCGTTACTTAAGGAAAGAAAATAAACGCCAGAACAATAAGAATGACGTAAAAATGCTTAATTGGCTAAAAGAAAAAGCCTTAACAAGGTTGTAAGCAAATTACCTATTAGGGGTACCATCAACGCTAAGAAAATTTTAATACTAAAAAGCCCAATTCCTCACATTAAAATTGAGAAATTGGGCTCTTTTTTTTCTTCATACAAACGACGACTATTATGGAATATAAAAAGTACGAAGAAATGAAAAAATGCTCTCCTTTGGAAAAGAAGAGATGCTTATTCTGTTCCTATTTTCCAAAACGATCACTAAATTAAGAGATTGGGTAACTTTATTATTTTCGTAAAATTTTACGATTTTTCTCTATTATTTCTTTATTTTCAGTTATTCTTTCTTTATGCTCAGGTACTTTTCATCACTGTTAGTTTCATAAGTATTTTTTGGGTTTTCGTCTACGTGAGGTACTGATGACTTATTCTTTCTAGTATCCATTAAATCCCCTCTCTAATATGCCTTTACTTTCATTATAAACAATAAGAATGCGTTATCCATATTACATTTATGTTAATATCTTCAAATTCCAAAATATACCATTATGTTATACCTTTTCCTTGTCACAGAGGCCAACTTTAATTGAATATTAAATTGATTATTAAATTTTTTAAATCCAAAATTCACCACCTTTTTCCCAAAAGTGTGAAAATTGTCGACCTTTACTTAGGTACATTTTATTTGACGTATTGTACAATTAGGACAATGGTTTAATTTTCCAAAAAATGGAGGTTTATAATGAAAAAAGTGAAAGTATTGTTTCTAACGGTTGTGTTCCTTTTAACTATGGCCCTGCCGGCAATGGCGCAAAGCAATTCCCCTGTATACAAAGGCTCTTTTCAAAATGTTTCATTCTATGGTTCAGAAGGTACTGTCGACACCTCTGTAGACCTTTCTACTAACTATGAAGGTAAGAATTCTTACATCCTCTATTACCATACCTACAATTATGAAACAGACGAATACTATTATGGCAGCGCTGTAGTACCAGCATCCAAAGCGGTTTTTGACATTAACAAAGGTACAGCCAAAGTGAATCAAACAGTAGAAGTATATAAAGTTGATTTTACTTGCGATGAAGAAGGAGATTGCACTGGCGATAAAACTCCTGCTGGTACTAAGTCTATCAATCTTACCTGGGCATTCAATCCAAAAAGTTATTCTACGTCAAAATACACTGAGAGAAATGTCCAGATCGGTTTAGACGAGTACATCAAACTTTCTAAGGGTACTTTCAAAGATTACAATAATGTCTCAGTTTCTGGAACCATCGATGGTAAGGGGACTGATAGTTTTGAGTATTCCGGTGGTCATGTATCCTCTAGTTCTTCTATGACAATAATTAAGTAAACATTCCGGCTAACAAAATTCAAAAAACCTAAACCCTAAATTGAATATGTAAATAAAAGGCCGGTTAGTCATTAACCGGTCTTTTATTTTGTTGCTAGGCTAATGGCTGCCAAAGTCTTCTTCGTCGTTCCTTTCCCTTCTGGAAGCTCGACTTCAACTCGACGAATGATAGGTTCAAATATAGTAGCGATACTTTAATCTTTACGAAGGAATATGGTCAAAGTGCCTGGCCTTGAAGTTTCATTTTCTTCTTCCCTTCTCACGGATTTAGACTGTTTCTCTCTTCAATTTAATTAATTGGTATTTAATTACTTTTTAATATAATTCATTCTTCCTTCTTTTAGTAACCTGCAATTTAGTTTAAACGTAAAGATTCACAATCTGAGGATGTTTCCTCTACAATCTGGCCCGATTGTTGAAGGAACATGACTGACGTTTAAATAGCTTTATTGACTTTATTGTCACTTCATATCATTCTCTTTCAATGTTGTACATCCCCTAGCCTATCAAACTAGCGTTACTTTCCAATCGAATGATCATGATTGTAATTGATATTACTTAAATAATCCCTATTGCACTAGGATTTTAAACCGTAAGAGTACGAACTTTAACTAATTTACTTTATACTGCACCGCACTTATCCGAGTAAGACACCATTTACATAAATGCAATTGAATTCAATTACATTCAAAAGTAGATTCGGAACTTAATGTATCTCCAAATAGAATGGAACCTTCCTTAATCGAGGGTATTAATCGTTCGGAATACATTCGGAAGGTCATACATCATTTAGAGTCCATGTTTTGAAGAGTTTTTCTAACACATATTATGAAACTATATATACTTTTTAAAGACAGCAAGGATTGGTTTTAATGATCTTAAATGTCAAACATGAAATCATTAAATGGTAACCTAATTTGGTAACTATAAACGATAAGTATAATCTTTTATTTTAAAATGGTACTAACATAATAGAGTTATATCCTTTAAATATCAGCGTTTTATAAATGGTAACCAAATATAGTTACCATTTATAAATAATTAGTTAAAATCGATAATAAAATAGGTTTGTATTTATAAAATAATAATCAAATTTGGATAATTATGAACTATATTTTTACAATTCAATACTTTTAATAATGGAATGACAATTTAAAGCCTCAACATTTATATTTTTTACCGCAAAACTAATTAACCTTACCTAATATGGTAACCACATATAAAAGCCTATAATTAAGGGGTTAGTTCACTTTTATATAAAAATTAATAATAAATAAATTGAAATAGTTGTCAAAATTAGTTACCATTATTGGTAAGGTATTCCAGGGAAGGAGGCTAGGAAGTGAGCTTAATACAAGAATATAAGAATATCATTTTCCCAAAGGATATCGTGGGTATGTTTGCTGATATAGTTGAACAGGATGAGGTATTGTTAAATGTTTTCACTTATATTGCACGTAAAAGTCAAGAAGAAGGTAAATTCTTTAAAGGTGTAACGGTCAATGACATTTCTAAGATGGTAAAAATTGAAAGACCCGTTAAAGTAGTGAAAGGCAAACAGATTCATTTTGAAAATCAAGTAACATACATACATAGACAGGCAGCAGGAAAGATAGTTGATAAATTATTCGCAATGTCATTACTTTCTTGTAAACCCCTTACTCCATATAAGTATTTCTTTATAACTAAAAGAGGCTTACAAATAATACAAGAAATTATCGAAAGACAACAAAAATTAGGAGCTGAAAATAATGGCTAAGGATTTTATAAAAAATAAACCGGCAATCAATATGACAGTTGTTGGATTTGGTCAAGCGGGATCAAGAATAGCGGATAACTTTGCTGCATATAAAGATGAAGCTGGAAATGGAATTTACAACTGTCTTGCATTAAATAGCAATGATGGAGACTTAAAAGGCTTAAAATATATTCCGGTAGACAACCGTGTATCACTTAATTTAGGTGGCTTAGGTAAAAACCCTCAAAAAGCTATGAATATACTTGAAGAAAACGAAGAAGTAAGTGATAAATTAAAAAACTTTATTCAAAAAGAAGTGCGTGTTGTTGATGATCTTGTCTTATTTTGTGCAGGATTAGGTGGAGGTACCGGTACATCAACTATTATAAAAGCAATTGAAGAGTTTTATGAATTTAATACTAAACCTTTAATTAATCAAGAATTGAAAAAACTACAAGCAGAAGTTGGCCCGGAAGAATTTAAAAAGAATTTAAAAACAAAGTATATTAAAATGGCTGTCCTTAAAGCAAGAGAAAAAAGCGCCAAAATCGGTATAATTGTGACTCTTCCACTTCGTGCAGATGGACCAGATGTTTTACGTCAGGTTAACGACTTTTCACAACGCATATGGAAATTGACAAATGACCCAACAAAAGGCGTTGGATTTGTAATATTCGCTGATAATCAATATTTCTACGATCAATTTAAAGAACTTCCTACCCATAAACGAGCTGAAACAGAAAATTACAGGGATTTTGCTAATAAGGAAATAAGTGACTTATTTCATGAGTTAAATACAGCCACAACTGGTGGTGGTACAGAGGTGACCTTTGATTCTCAAGATTTTAGAAGGATTATTTTAGAACAACAAGGGTCTCTAGTCATTAATCGACTCTCTAAACCTATGAACGAAATTCAAAAAGGTTCGGATATTAAAGATATGTTCTTAGAATCCATTAAAGGCAGCCTTTTACACGAACCTATAGATCTAGTAAACTCTCATAATGGTGAAGTTGAGCTAGCAGAAATCTATCATGTCGGACTATTAGCAGTTTTGGATAAAAAGAATAATTTAGGTAGCTCCTTTATAGACGATGCCAGAGTTGAAATTGCAGAAAACCCCTCTTTCTTTATGAAAGGCTCTATTTTTACGGGTTATCTTGAGGGTTTCAACGATTTTTCAACTACGGTATATACATTTTTCAAAACAAAAGGACTGCCAAACAGACTGTCCAAAGGACTGGTTAAGGAATATGAGGAGTACCAAGAACGACATAAAACGATTAAAACAAAAGAAACTAAGATTGGTAGTATAAATGTAGATGAAAATGAAAATATGGACTTTGATATTGATTTAGATGAATTCGATTTAAGTGAATTTGGATTAGATACCGAATCAGATAAAAAGGATCAAGATAATTCCAACGATGACTTTGACATAAATATTGATGACCTAGATTTGAGTAAGCTATAATATAAAACCTTCATCTCCCCCTAAAATTAGGGGGATTTTTTACGACTTCATCATGCTCATTAACGATACTTATCGTTCAACTACATTCATGATCAAACCCAAACAAAACCTTCACTTTATTCCCTTTAATATCAAGCGTTAACTCTACCCAAACGATTCGCAGCGTTATCGTTTTTGATCGTTTGCAAATCATTCAACATGATTCAGAATGACACTTTACTATATTGATCGAAATATTATCAATCAATTACGAACAAACGTTGTTTATTAATTCAAATACGAAAATGAATGAATAAGTAACACAATTGATTTATAACGCTTAACATCGTTCGAGGAGGGTAGCGCGAGCGCTGGGAATCGTTCGGAAGGTGATAACGCCTATTATATCAAGCTTTTGTTGTTGATTTGTATTTACTTTCATTGTAAGATTTTATAAAGGGATAAGGAATAACTTAGAAATGGCAGTAGGAGGTTCTGTTTTTGTGGAAGAATTAGACATGAAGGAAGTCCTAACAAGTGAATTTGAAAATGATCCAATTTATCGTTTGGCCCTTCTAAATAAACTAGAGGATAGCATCTTTACTGAATCTATATTGTCATTACATAAAGATACAACATATAGTACGGTTGAGACCGGAAAAATTATAGATCGTTCAGATTCAACCATCCGCAATCATTTTCGTTCTGAATTAGTGGATTATATTGCTCCTGAAAAATACGGGAAGTTTTATAGATTAGATTATAAGAGTGTATTCCGGTTACATTTAATTTTCCTATTAATGGACAAGGTAGGGAAAACAACAATAGATATACTAGCCGAATTAGGTGTACAGCCTGGTATATCTGTAACAGGGAATTTTAGGAAAATGCCTCAACGTAATGAAAATAAAAATTTCCAATATGAGAATAGGGAAAATTACGATATTGTTCCAGTAGATACAAGACTACTAGAGTTCGAGAATAAACTTGATATGCAAGGGATTATGATAAATATCCTTAAATATGAAAAAGACATTTCAGATATAGAACGTTTAATCTCTGATACCCAGTCCTCAATCAATAAAATTCTAGTGCGTTCCAGAGTGAAGTTTGAGAAAGAAATATCTGAATTAGAGAAAGATATTGCTAAAAATCAATCATCAATCATTGAAGCTCAATCTCAATCAAAAATGAAATTCCTAGAAGAAAGACAATCATTACTTATCACAAAATCCCTAAAAAATTCTTTAAAGAAGTCATCTTTCTTGGGCTTTTTAAAAAGGAATGATGATGTCAATGTACAGCAACTTGCGACTGAAATTGATGGAAGTTTAAAAGAAAAATATGACAATGAACTTCAAGAGAAAATTAAAGAATATAATTTTACTATTGAAACATTGAATAGTAAGAAAAAACATTTGGAAGGTAAATTAGAAGTGTTGATCAATCAATTTGATTCTTCAACACTAAGTAATGAATTGGACACTGAAATTCAAAGAGAAATAAAAGAATATATAGCTAAAATAGAGGAATTACAACAAAAGAAAAACAGTTTAGAAGATAAATTACAAAGTGAAAATGATCGATTTACTTTAATTCAAAGTAATAATAAAGAGGTAAGTACACTTAATAGTCCAATAGAATAATTAATTTAGAATATAGAAATTCCAGGGGAATCTATGGTTATATACAAATTTAGTTCCGCAGCATACAGTACTCTGGGTTATCCGGAGAGTAACAGTTCTCTAGTATTTATACCACTTTACTTCTCTGGTGGGTGTAAAAGATTTTTGGACGACGATGCCTGTCATTGTATGATATTGTAATTAATAGTATAATTTTACATAAAAGTATTTTCACAACTTGATATGTATTCGAGCTAAAATAAGAGTACTACAGTTGAAGTTGAAAGTGTAAAGCAATTACAAACAAGCGAGTAGCTTTTGGAAACAACTTTTATACAGAACATCTAAAAAGGACTTGGCATTTATACCATGGGATTAGCACAAAGTCTTAGAAAAGACCTATCAGCAAAATATGCGTCTATTATCACGGAAGTCGCCTTATATGCCTAAGATGGAGCCAATCTTATGAATTAAAGCGGATGGATGGAAGAGTCTCCACAGGCGGATGACCGTGCCGAATTATTACAAAATTAATGAATCCATAAATTATGATGATAAAAAAGATCTCAAAACATTGGTTTTTGAGATCTTTTTTATCATCTGGGCATTGTTTAGTGAAAATAAATTAGAATGAAATGACTGCCACGATTTTAACTTTCATTGATGTTTGAATGAGACGTTTTAATTCGTTTTTCACTCATAAGATCAATCACAGTACCAAGTTCGTATCTTTTCCCCTTAATTCCTTTAATGTAAACAAATATTTCTATATAAAATAAAAGTCTAACAAATATATTAAATTTTTAAGGGAATACTATATTCATTTTCATATTGGTAAAATAGTTTGTTATGTTTTTTAAAGGCTAAAGGGAAACAGTTGAGACAAAACGTCCGGTTAAAATACACATCGCTTGGTAACTGAGACAGCTCACTCGCCCAAAAGTAATTATAACAATTATCGCACACCTTCTTACTCATTAATAATCAACACCTTTTTTAGTTTTTCTAAGTATTCAAACCTAGTGTATTCTCCACTATTGTCCAAGGTATAGGCATATATCATTTGCAATAGTAGTTTCCGGAGGTGAAAACCAATTCTAATACAAGGTCATTGAACCTTTGTAGGCGATGTGTGATTAAAATAATTACTAAATTTGGATATAAAAAAGTATGGATATATGAGCTGGTTTGTTCTTAACCCATTGTAGCTATCCAATAACTCACAGGATAATGGCTTAACTTCTAAATATAAATATCTAAATGGAGAAAACAGAAATAAAACCCTACAGTTTTGAATTAAAATTGTTATGTCGTTTAGATAGACAGTAGGGGGGAACTCCTATATTTTCATTCATATTTTAATTATTCGTATAATACCTATTTTACGAATAATAATTAGACAATAAGAATGTATGTTTGATATAATGGAATTTGAAATATATTCCAACTCCTAATAAAAGGAATTAATTATTAAACTAACGAATGTTATACATCATATTTATAAACGGTTGAGCGAGGTGTATGAAATGGAAAGAGTTCAAATCCCACAAGATGCTGAAATGATTATCAGTACATCGAGTAAAGGTGATCAATCAAAATGGTTAGTCGGTGCTAAGTGGATTAAAGAAAATACTCGTGGCTATGAAAACATGGCAGAATATGTTGCATCACTCATTTTAGATAGCTCCACCTTACCGAAAACTTCCTTTGTTCCTTATGTACCTTGTTTAATTAATAAGCACGATGGAACGGTTGTAGAAGGCTGTTATTCTATAGATTTTCGTGGTCACTTACAAGAAGTAACGCTTGAGCGCTTATTTGAAGCGAACTTTGAAACAACTGATGACATTTTAAATAATACCCGTTACTCCACTGAGGATAGATTTCGTTTAATTATGGAAAAGGTATACCAGTTCACAGGGTTAGATGTTTCTCATCAAATTGCACAAATGCTAGCATTTGATGCGTTCATATTGAATGAAGATCGCCATACCAATAACATTCTATTTCTTTTTGATCCTAAAACAGAAGCCTGGCAACTGGCTCCAATTTTTGATCATGGTTTAAGCTTGTTATCAGATGTAAAGGATTATCCACTGGGTGTTGATCTTCAAATTTTAAAACGGAAAGTAAAGGCAAAACCGTTTAATAATAGTTTTAAGAAACAGCTGTCCTTATACGATGGACCACCTTTTATTAATGTGGCCACTTTACAACAACGCTTATCCTCTTCTCCTTACCCACTTGGTCGGGCATTGGATGTGATTAATTTACAGTTAAACGATCCTGTTTATGAAAAATTGCTTATTCGAGGTGAAAATTGATGATCGACTACTTTAAATTTGATGTGATGCTGTTTGATGACGTAATCGCAAGAGTTGATTTAAAACCAAATGGAAGCGACAAGCCATATGTGATCAACTATATTGAAGGCTTTAATAAGCAATTTTCACCTAGTCCAGAGGGCTATATTTCAAAAGATGAGATAGAAAGATGGCTTAAGTGGCGTGTATTCCCCGAAACAAGAGTGAATGCTAAGGAATTACTCGCTTCACTTGGTTTAAAAAGCTACAATCGATGGGCAATTATTCGTAAAACACATGGGGTCATGGCTGATGATGAAATTTGGCTGCGTTTTAAGGGTGAAACGTTGAAGCATCGTGATGTTACATTACGTAAATCTCTATACTATTCAAAGGAACAAAAATAATTAATTGAATCCACTTCTATATCATTGAATTCAATCTATATAGTAAGCTGTTCGTAAAAATTGTATTATACGAACATTCGTTCTAAAAATAATCATAAATAAAATATAATTTGCCCACTCCCTTCTTGGCATAGAAAGGTATTAATGAGGTGTCAAAAATGGCAATAACAAAACAACATGAATATTACGAAAAACGTCTAGAAAAATTAGTGAAAGAAATGCCCTATTATGTCGTTAAATATGTGGATGATAAATGGGATATTCGCTCTCCTCTCACTCTTTTTAACTATGTACGAGATTTCAAAGAGTTCTTTTCTTGGTTAATAGCTGAAGGGATTACGGACTGCCAAAGTATCAAAGATATTCCAATTGAATCCTTAGCTAACCTTTCTCTTGACGATGCAAATAATTACTTTAAATATATTGCTCGTAAAAAATATAAGGTATCTGAAAAAGACGATGAGATCAAACAAATTGATACTAAAACCGTAAATCGCCATAAGTCCTCCCTTCGCTCATTATTTAAATATTTAACGGTGGAATCGGAGGTTAAAACGGGAAAACCCTATTTTGAAAGAAATGTAATGGCCAAGATACCTATTAAGAAAGTAAAAGAAACGTTTAATGAACGGGCTAAAAGCATTACCGATAAAATCTTTATCGATGATATGGATATTGATTTTTTGGATTATGTTCAAAAAGAATATGAGGCTTCCCTTTCCTCATCTCAAAAAAGATATTTTAAAAGAGATAAAGAAAGAGATTTTGCGATCCTTTCCCTCTTCCTAGGAACTGGAATTAGAGTTAACGAACTCACTAACTTACGTATTAAAGACATTGATTTTAGTGCAAAGGAAATAAGTGTTATTCGGAAAGGCGGAAAAAAGGATACGGTATCTGTTACCCCTTCTTCTCTTCAAGATTTAAACCATTACTTAGAAGTTAGAAAAGAAAAATACAAAGCCGGAGACGGTGAAAATGAGTATCTGTTTGTGAAATTTTATAAAGGGAGAACAGAGCCACTTACTAATAGAGCTGTTGAAGACATTGTATATAAATACACAAAATCCTTTGATAAACGTATGTCCCCTCATAAATTAAGACATACGTATGCGACCAATTTAGCAGAACAAACCGGCGGTGACATTCCTTTAATAATGAACCAATTGGGACATACTCAATCAGACATTTCTCTTCTTTATATTAATACCAGTAGAGAAAAACAGAGAAAGGCTGCTGAATTATTAGATCAAAGAAGAAAAAGAGAGTAAAAGAGTACCTTAATAAACGGGTTACAATTATAGACTGTTCCCTTTTAATTGTATCTTTAAAAAGATTTATTGTTTGTAACTTCTAGACCTAAATCGTAGAAAGTCATAATAAATAAAGGGTGATAAATATTATCATGTTTAATATTTATCATCCTTTTACTTTAAATTGGACTTCTAAACAGATTTCAACCTAAAAAAGCCAGTTTCACTGTATAAGAATCGACTCTTTTAATTCTTCTTATTGATTTACCCCACTTTTTAGGATAATCGCTTATTATAATGATAGGTAAGCTTTTGAAGTTATCGCCAGCTTTTCCCCACTTCACACCGTACGGGCGAGTTTCCCCGCATACGACGTTCCAACTAATCCAATTCACTCAATATTTTTTTATGTGTATGCAAGATGAAATGTAGAATTTGTGAGGGTTATTAATTTCAAAGTAACTTGTGGGATTGGAAGTGCTATTACACATTTCATAATACTAATCAATGTTATTGCTGAAGAGTACCCCTTCTATAAAAAAGCAAAAGACTTTCCCAAAAGAATGCCTAAATTGCTTGTTCATAGTCTCCGTTGATTTTATAAAATAAGTTCTTTTTAACTCTAACAAGGACTTAAATTCAACCACTGTTATCTCTTTTCTTTTCCATCTAGGATAGTTGTTATCAAACTTTTGTCTTTGTTCCTTGTTTAATGTGCTTAGATTTAATTGTTGTTTTAGTACCAAAACTCATTCCCAAAAACAAAGTTCCATACTTAACCTAGTTTTGTCCTTCACAACTCAGATGAAGTGAGGCCGTTACTTTTTATATAGGGTAGTCTTTTCTGTTAAAAAGAACTATATTATCTGACATTGTTCTTATTAAATCACCAAAAAACCTCTAAGAATGAATGACAGTTTTAGTCCAGTCCATGAACCCGATCCTGATGGGTATAGACATTGAAGCCTCTTCCCCTAATAAAACCAATTGCTGTAATACCAAGTTCCTCTGCTAAATCTATCGCGAGATTAGTAGGAGCAGATTTTGATAAGATAATGGCTACACCAATTTTGGCCGCTTTTAGGAGAACTTCTGAGGAGATTCTTCCGCTAAACGCAATGATTTTATCCTTTAAAGGGATTCGATGGATCAGGCAGTAGCCAAAAAGCTTATCCAAGGCATTATGCCTGCCAATATCAGTCCTTGTTATAACGATACCGTCCTTTGTGCATAAGGCGGCATTATGGACACCGCCTGTTTTTGAAAATAAGCGGAACTTTCCTGCAGCTCGCTCATTAAGACATGGCATTGCTGTGGTGTAATGGTTAACTTTGTGAGTATCGTTTTAGCTGTCTTCATATCATTATAAAAATAAAATTCACGCCCTTTCCCGCAGCAGGAACCAATGAATCTCTTGGAATGAAACTCTTTTTGGACAGAGGATTTATTTACTAGGTCCACGTACGCGAAGCCTTTTTCTTCATCCACCTGAATCTATTGAATATCTTGAAACACACGTATCATCCCTTCGGATGCTAGAAAGCCCACAACCAATTCTTCGATCTCAGATGACGAACAAACGATGGTGGCAAACTCCTCTCTATCCAGAATAATCGTTAATGCCGATTCTACGGCGATATCATCCTCTTATTCGATAAAGGAATCCCCAGTAAATTTAATAATGTGTTGGCAAGTCGTGATTTCGTGTAACATAAACTTCCCTCCTCTCATTGTATTTTAAGCCTTCAGTCTAAAGGTTGAGATTGGGATCCGCCGTATGAAACACAAACGGGTCATGCCAATCTCGGTCAAGACCCGTTTGAATAGAGTTATAGATGGTGGTCGGGTTTGGCATGCTGGGCCTGGTGCTCCGGCAGCTGTGTTGTCCGCTCCAAATGGCTCATTTCGCTCCCCATTCCTTTCAGAAATTCAAAGAAAAAGGCAATCGAACGGTTAATTTCAGGATCCTTCAAGGATTTGAAAATATCAAAATAACCGACCTGGTCATCATGATCCTTACTTTCTGACACTCTGGCGATTCCGGCATTCAGCTTAAGAAGAATAGGTTCAAGCTGTTTAACATTTAATGTACCTAGAACGCCGACCATTAACAGAAGATTTTTCAACGTATTGGCTGTTTCTTTCGTGTTCGCCTTTTCAATCAGGATCTGCAGGACTTTGTCGCCCTCGGCAAATAATCCGCTCAAGAGGGAAATAATCCCGCGATCGTGCATGTGCTGCACCAAATCAAGTGTATCCAGTAACGCTTGCTTATTTTTTAATAGGGAATCCTCTATTTGCCGTAAATCTTGTTTTCGTTTCTCCTCTTCGGATAGCTCGATTCGCTGGATTTGCTTGGTTGCCTTAGCCATTCCTTAACCGCTCCCTTTCCTTCACGAGATCACCCGGGAAGACGTAATCCTTTCGGGCCCATTTCTTTTCGACTTGGACACCCATTTGCGGCTGCGGGTTCCCGAATCGGAAATTTATTTTTGGCAAAGGATTAGTTCCTTCTTCCTGTAAAATCTCCATTTTAACACGAGTATCCTTGAATGCAGGGGTGTCGGTATCCTTATCGGCAGCACTGCTTGTCAGGTAGTTAACGGCTCCGTCCCCTGTATCATTCATTGGAAGGTAGACTTCCATGCCTTTTACGCGGTTCGTAATCGTACATTTCACCTTTACATTCCCAAACGGAGAGGTCAGGCGGACAAGTGTTCCGTTCCGCACTCCTCGTTCAGCCGCAAGCTCTGGTGATACTTCAAGGAAAACCTCCGGTGTTTTTTCAGATATGCCTTTTGATTTATAGGTGAGATTCCCTTCATGAAAATGCTCTAATAAACGGCCGTTGTTCAAATGAATATCATATTGCTCCCCAAAATCAAGCGGTTTTGTCCATTGGACAGGATAGAGCCGGGCTTTGCGATCAGGGAAAGGGAATCCTTCAATGTAAAGAAGCGGCGTATCCGTCCCATCTGGTTGTACCGGCCATTGCAAACTCTTATAACCTTCTAATCTCTCATACGTCACACCGGCATAAATCGGCATCAGCATCGCCGCTTCCTCCATAATTTCACTTGGATGCTTGTAATTCCAGTTGGCACCAAGCCGGTTTGCTACTAACTGAATGATTTCCCAGTCAGGCTTAGAATCGGCAAGCGGTTCAAACACTTGATACAGCCTTTGAATCCGGCGTTCCGTATTGGTGAACGTTCCTTCTTTTTCAAGGCTTGGGCTTGCCGGCAACACGACATCCGCATACTGGGCTGTCCGGGAGAAAAAGATATCCTGCACGACAAAAAATTCAAGTTTTTCGTAAGCGGCATGCACATGGTTAATGTTGGAATCCACTAATCCCATTTCCTCTCCCTTTACATACATGGCTTTTACTGTACCATCGTGGATTCCCTCAACCATATCGTGATTATTTATTCCTACTTCAGATGGAAGCTTAACGCCCCAGGCTTGTTGAAATTTCTCCAGTACTTCGGGGTCGTCCACACGCTGGTAGCCCGGAAAGTTATCCGGCGCACTGCCCATGTCACTGGCACCTTGAACATTATTATGTCCTCGGAGCGGATAGGCGCCGGCACCTGGCCGACCGTAGTTTCCCGTTACCAGCAGCAAGTTTGAAATCGCTGTACTTGTGTCGCTGCCGCCCAATTGCTGGGTAACACCCATCGCCCACAGAATCGCCGTCCCGTTTGCATCATGAATCATTTCGGCGATTTGAATGAGTGTCTCCTTGGATAGACCCGTTACGTCTTCTGCATGACCTAACGTATAGGGAGAAAGGCTTTCTCGATATTCCTCGAATCCATTTACATTCTGTTCAATAAACGCTTCATCCGCCCAGCCCATATCAATAATGTATTTGGTCACAGCCGAGATCCACACCAAATCAGACCCTGCTTTGGGATGAATGAACATGTCTGCGCGCGATGCCATTTCATGCTCACGCAAATCGGCCACAATCAATTTTTGTCCATGCAGTTTATGGGCGCGCTTAACCCTTGTAGCCAGCACAGGGTGGGCTTCCGATGTATTGGAACCAACGATAATGACAAGACCAGCTTTGGCAATGTCCTTAATTGAACCCGCGTCACCGCCGTAGCCAACCGTTCTGTGCAGTCCAACCGTTGCCGGCGTCTGGCAATAGCGTGAGCAGTTATCCACATTGTTTGTGCCAATAATCTGCCGGGCCAATTTTTGCATTAAAAAAGATTCTTCATTTGTACATTTAGAGGAAGTGATAAAGCCCATCGATTGTGGACCATACTGGCTGCGAATCTCCCGGAAACGTTTCGCCATTAAATCAAGGGCCTCTTCCCATTCTGCTTCACGGAAGCCGTCGCCTTCACGAATCAATGGCTTGGTCAAACGTTCTTTACTATTGACAAAATCCCAGCCGAATTTCCCTTTCACACAAGTGGAAATTCCATTCGCTGGTGCCTCAACGTTTGGTTCAACCTTTAAAATCTCGCGTCCTTTTGTCCAGACATCAAAGCTGCAGCCGACACCACAGAACGTACAGACCGTTTTGGTTCGTTTCACTCTCGCCTCCCTCATCGCTGATTCCATATCAGAAACGGTTAGAATCGACCCGTATCCGGTCTCCACTCCTTTGGTCAACTCGATCATCGAACGAAATGTTCCTTTTTCAAAGCCTGTCAGATAACCTGCTTCCCCGAGCATTCCTTTTTCCATCATCGCATTACACGGACAAACGGTGGAACAATGGCCGCACGATACACAAGAGGATTCGTTAATCGGAACATCATTATCCCAGATGACCCGTGGACGCTCTCTGTCCCAATCGATTCTCAGCGTTTCCGTCACTTGGACATCCTGGCAGGCCTCGACACAGCGTCCACACAAGATACACTGATCGGGATCATAGCGATAAAAAGGGTTCGACATATCCTTCTGGTATGGTTTCTGCTCCCATGGAATACTTTGATGGTTAATGCGCATTTCCTTAACAGTGTTATGTATTTCGCAGCCGCCGTTATTGTAATCACAAACGGTACAATATAATTCATGGTTATGAAGAATGTTGTCCATCGCTGCTGTCTGTGATTTTTTCACAAGCGGGTTCATCGTATCGATATGATCCCCTTCCTTTAAAAGGGTTGAACAGGATCTGACAAGTTCCCCATTCACTTCCACAATACAAGTGTCACACGTTTCAATCGGTCCAAGGCTGGGATGGTAGCACACCTGAGGGACTTCAATCGTGCTGTCGTTCAGAAATTGCAGGACCGTTTGACCTTCCGGTGCGTCCACTTCTACTCCGTTGATCGTAATTCCAAGGTTTTTTACCAATATGGCTTCACCCTTTCTACCTTATTTATGTTTTAAGTACCCTATTTTTCAAAAATTTAAACCCTATTTGCTCGGAGTTTTTTGAAAAATATGTCGTAAAAAGTTTTATTGAGGTTAAAAAAAGGTAAACAAAAGAAAAAGGAAAGGACCATCGTTATGAAATATATGGTTTTAAATGGAAATAGTCATATTGGTATCTATAAGTACAAAATCGTAGGGACGATCGAGGCTTCTTCCTTAGAAATCGCGAATGATCTCGTATATAAGAAATTCAGAAGAGAGGAAAACAAAAAGAACGGAGACACATACATACTCATTCCTGACAGCGAGAAGATGATTGTAAACAGTCATCTTATTCTTCCTTTAGAAGGTGTTCCCTTAAGTATGATCAAGTATTTGGAACCATAGTTCCAATAATTTAGTTATAAACTCTCGACCTTGTGAACTTGTATTCGGTTATAAAAAACTATCAACCAGTTCAGATTATTTGGAATGAACATTAGTTTTGCTAATTTATGTGAACAAGCGACATACTTGGGATCTCTAAATTGTCCTTCTTCTATTCCTTCCGTATAAAATTTGTTTACAATATCTTCTATTTGACTGTCTCCTCGACTTAGAATTGTTTTAACTTCTTCTTTTAATTCTACAGGCCGAAATAATAAAAAACGTACATACATCATGCCTTCTTGTTTATTTAGGATAAAATTACAGCTGTTTTTAAATAATAGATAAAGCCTTATTTCTAAATTCTCATTTTTATGTCGCTCATATGTATCCTGCATTCCCACGAGTAAAGCTTCTATAACCATTTTTGCTACGTATAGGTATAATTCATTTTTACTTTTAAAGTGATTGTATATAGATGGTTTTTGTATGCCCACTTCTTTTGCGATTTGTGATAAAGTTGTTCCTTCATAACCATGCAGAGCAAAAGAACACTTAGCTGCTTCAATAATTTGGTCTTTCGTATTCAATTCCATCATCCTTTCAAAAAAGTTGTTGAAAATAACTAAAATCGACGTTGCACTAACTATCGTTAGTTAATTCATCATTGCAGGCATTTTTGAAGTTGTTTGGGCAACAGGTTTAAAACATGCCAGCTCGCCTTTAGAATGGATTCTTACTGTAATAGGAGTTGTTGTTAGTTTTGTACTGCTTGTCCGAGCTGCTACCACTTTACCTACAAGTACAGTATACGCAGTATTTGTAGCCTTAGGTACTGTTGGAACAGTGTTGGTTGATTTCTTTATCTTTAAAGCCCCTTTTAATTTTGGTATGCTCTTCTTCCTTCTCTTACTTCTTGTGGGAGTGATTGGTGATTGGGTTAAAACTTGTCACAGGGAAGCCGGATGCAGAAAGGAGTCAAGAAAGATGAGCTGGGTATTCTTAATTATCGCAGGTATTTGTGAAATTGTTGGTGTTAATGGTATGCAGATTATGGCAAAAGGACAAAAACTAAAAGGATTCTTTATTATATTAATAGGATTTATTCTTAGTTTTACCCTTCTTAGTCTTGCGATGAAGACCATTCCTTTAGGTGTCGCTTATGCAGTTTGGACAGGTATTGGAACTGTAGGTAGTGCAATCGTAGGAATGTTGTTTTATGGTGAATCCAAAAGATAAATTGCGTATTTTCTTTATTGCATTGGTAGTAGTGGCAGTAATCTGTCTAAGATTAGCATCTTAATGAAAATGCGTTTTAATATGTAAATATTTGAGAGATTTTACTTATAAGAAGCTCTCTTTTTCTTACGTAAACACTGGGATATTCAGAACAACCGTTTATAACAGGCACTAATGATTTCAAGAAAAGCTGCCAATTTTCTTGGAATTCGGTTATTCAGCAATCTGGCCCCTTTGTTGAACAACCAAAAATCCTGCAAACACAGGATTTTTGATCAAGATTTTTAATTGCAATCAGACTTTTTTTCTAAGGTTACATTGGTTCTTTTAAACTATATACGTTGTTTTTATCAAAAAAGTAACCTGTTTAAATTTTTAGCTGGTTATTATCATATTTAGAATCAACCATTTTTTTAAAAGAATCAATAAATATAGGAAAATATCCATTTTTCAGAAGCAAATTATAATTCTCCTCACCTATTAATAGTTTTACTTTCTCTAGATCAGCCATCATAACAGCTTCCTCCTTTTATTTATCAATGTCTTTTTTTATTGGACTATTTTCCAAATAACGTTCTCTTTCTTTTTCAGATAAGATTAACTTATATCCAGCATTTCTTGTTTTGGGAGCTTCTAACCAGCCTTCTTCCACTAACACTTGCATTAATTCTTTTACATCATTCATCCTCATTTTCATGTGTTTACGAAGATAAGTGACCCTTGTTTCGCCAGTAAAAGCAATGTATCGTTTGAGTTCATCTAAGGGACCTAGCGTTTCCTCTACAATAGATTCGGTATAAACTTCTAATGATAATGGCGCGACACCTGAATGATTCTTTCCGTATGTTTCAATAATATGATCCATTTCCTCTTCATTTTTAGCAATTAAAGGTCCTTGAAATCTAGTTAATACTTGCCCCTCCATTAGACACGCACCATCCCCAGAACCTAATAAATTAAACGGAGGTTTTTGATCTAATACGGTACTATAATCATTACGGCCACTACACTTAAATACAACCCTGCTTGGAAGATTCGCTTTAATTAATCCTGTTACTACATCCACACTAGGACGTTGAGTCGTGATAATTAAATGAATCCCACATGCTCTGGCTTTTTGGGCTAAGCGCACAATACTCTCTTCTACCATTCCTTCATCCTTATCTTGCATCATAAAATCACTAAATTCGTCAATTACAGCTACAACATAAGGCATGGGATTGTCTTTCATTTTACGATTATACTGTGCAATATTCCTAACACCCTCGTTTCCGAGTTGTTCATAACGAGTTTCCATTAAAACAATAAGGGAATGCAATAACTGTTTAGCTTCCTCTACCTCTGTAAAAACTTTAACGTTTTTAAACGATGCAAACCCCGCAAATTCTACTCGTTTCGGATCTATTAAATACATCATAAGTTGTTCAGTTGGGATCCATAGCAGAAATGTTAAAATTAATTGCAACAGCCAGACACTTTTTCCACTTCCCGTCGTTCCAGCCACTAACAGATGCTTCACTCGAGTTAAATCTTCAAACAATGGCTCTCCGGTTTCAGTCGCTCCAACGACAAAAGGCAGAACCTTATCTTTAGCAAAAGATTTAAACTCTTTTGAGTCTACTAAACTCCGAAGATAAACTGCTTGCCTGTTTTTACGTGGAAGTGTGAGTGTACCAGTTCCTTTCTCTTTCCCCTGAAACACTGATAAATCAGTAATACCAAGCTCGGTCTGCCAATCAGCGATCACTTTTTGAAGATCGGACAATCGAATTCCTTTTGGCAGCAGGAAATTTAGACGAATTAAAGTCGGCCCTTGCTCAAATCCAACAATTTGTATTCCGTCCTCTTTAATCACCCCTAACTTTTCTAATGCGCCGTTTAATTCTTTTTCAAAATGATCGAGTAATAGTGTTTCTTCCTGAGTAGTTCCATATGGCAAAAATTGAAAAATAGGAAAAAGGCTCTCTCTTTTCATAATTGTTTTCTCGGGTTGTTTTACTTTTACTGATTTTGTTTTAGCTTTACATGGGAGGAGTGTAACCAATTCGCTTTCCACTATAAAGGGATGAATATTGGTCAAGAAAGGTAATTTTAATGTTTTCCATTTATCTAATTGCTCTTTTGGTACTCCTATTTTACAATTAACTCCCCACTCGTTTTCTTTACTTTGTCTATTTAATCTTGTTAGTAAGTGAGATATAAAATCTTTTCTTACCATTTTTTCTCCACTGACATATCCCCTTATAAAGAAACGATAAACGTTCTGATTTCTCCTTTCTTCAAACGAAGATATAGTTGGAATAGACACATTAATATTACGGCTTATTTCAGCTATTTTAAGCTGCAGCTTGCGAATAGGAAGAATGGTACTCGGATAAGAAATCCCCATTAAGTAGTCCTCGTATTGTTGCTTTAGAGTTTCTCCCCATTTATCATGTTTATCTTTCTGAAACAACACTTGAATCCACGCTTCTCCATCAATAAAATCTAAGTCGTTCAACCAACTTTCCGTATTTTCTTGAAAGATTGAGTAAATAGAAGGTTTTTTTAAGTAAAACTGAAAGCTTTCTGTTTCCTGTAATTGAGAGGGTATAGAATCAATAAAAGAGCTTTCCATATTTCGTTTATCTTTTAATAAAGTATTCTCGAAATTCACTAATTGAATAGAAACCTCATCTTCTTTTAAAAGGACTTCTAATCCTCCTATTTCACCCTGGGGGATACCTTTCACCCACCTGGTTGCTTCTTCTCTTGATAAAGACGGTGGAGTGCTGTACAAGACCAATGGTTTACGAAGTGGACCGATTTCAGACATCTTCTTGATTATATTCAATAAAAACCACCCTTAATTTGAAGTTAGGTGTTTTACGTAAATCCACAATAATGTCATCGTATTTAATACGATAAATCCCGTATTAATCCATAAAATCATTTCCATTGATATTATCTACACCTTTCTCAATATAAGTTTGCCAAGTTTCTGTGCGACTGCTGCATACGATTGTTTTGGAGTTGGGCCTAGATCAAAATACTTTTTTACCGATTGCGGTGGAATAGCTAGCATGTATAATCCCCCTAAAATCACCAATAACTTAGCAAATAATCCTTCAATCGTAGTTGGAAAAGGAACAGCAAACATTAATAAAGAAAGTATGGTTACAAAGATTGAATAAACAATTTGGACCAAAAACAGTCCTTTTAAAGAAGTCCACCAACCTTGATGTAAATTTTTTAATGAATCAAATACATATCCTAGCATGGCAAATGGGGTTAAGATTCCTAGTGCAATCATGGAAAACCATCGACGGCCATGATTTAACATCATGGGAATTAATAAGGCAATATAGAGCAAGATAAATAAAAATAACCCGATGACTTCAAAAGCTTCACCAACTAGAATGAACTCCAAGTCAGGTAAATGCGTAGACGTTCCAAGAATACTAGTGCCAATTGATATAATCATTTGTGTCATATTGTTCATGGCTTCTATTGCTTTAACAAATAAGTATGGAGCAAAACCACAGACCCCAATTAACAAAGGTAAGCGAGCAATAATTTGTTTTAACGAAGTACTGCTCAACCCTAATATCCTTTTAAATCCTTCAATCATACTTCCTAACGTGACCACTCCTGCAGATAAACTAGCAAAAATGCGTATCATGTGATCAAAGAATTCATTGTCAAAGAGGAAAATAGGGGTATAAATAATCATGCTTATGGTTTTGTAAAGCCACACCATCAGTTCTTTCATATGACTTTTGGGATTTAATAAATCTTCATATGCTGTAGCGTTTAGAGTTCCAAACCAAGTTGAGATAGTCTGAAAGGATTTTGTTACAGTAGTAGGTTCTGTCGCTTCTACTGAACAACCTGTTAAAAATGCACTTGGAATAACCAGAACGCTTAATGGAATGACTTTTCCTTTATTTTGATGTAGATGTTCTAAAAATTTTGAAATCCTGGTAAGGGGCTTAGTATCCCTTTGACGATGGTGATCAGCAACCATACTACGACAGGTGCTGAGATTACTTGCAAAGTTCCCTTTATGATCTCCGTTGACCACGCTTTGGCTTTCTCTCCTAGACCGACCACCCGCATCGCTCCGGCTAACATCAGGCAGATTGTTGCGACTCCGGCTACGAGTCCTAGACAAATGATTTGTATGGTTTGAAGAAGGGATTCTACTTCGGTTGGAATGGTGGCTGGTTGTGGGGTTTGAGCGAATGCGGGAGTAGCAAATACGAGAACCGATAACGATACGGATAAAGTTTTCAGAATCATTGTTTGATATTTCCTTTTCTGTTTCGGTTTTGCTACCTTCACCTCCTTCAGGTAGGTTTGGAGAAAAAAATCCATTTCCTCCCTAAGTGTTTGGTTTTCTTTTGGTTTGGTTTGTTGTAAAAATTCACTAATCGTGAAGGTTTCCTGTTTTTGAAACACGGTTTTTCCTCCCTTTACAAACTGTATACCCAAAAGTACTGACAGCTGTTATTAAGCAACCTGTTTGAATGAGGATGAAAATGGACATTCTATCTCCCCTTTTTGGGCTTTTTCCTATCTATATGCATCCTTTTTCTAGTTTTATTCCAATAATCATTAACATTTTTGTTTGTGTAAAACGGAGGAAAGTTCAAAAAAAAAGAAACACTATGGTTTCAAATTTTCACGATATAAACAATCTCCAATAGGGGGACATTGTAATGCAAACCAAATACGAAGAAAATAATCAAGGCTCATATTTAAATTTTTATTGTTTAACACTTGAGATATATTACTTTTACTTATTCCTGTGTCCTTTTGTAATTTTACGGCTTTCATTCCTTTTTGATTCATAATCTCTTTAAACCGGTTTCTAATAGCATAAGGAGATCCATCTACTACCAAAGTGCCGATGTAGTCAATTTCCTCTTTTTTAAGCGGTCTCATCACATCTAAATAATTAGCAATGGCATCTTTAATCGTATCTTCTAAAGTGAGATCACCTTTATTACGAATGGCCAAATAATGATTTATCTCTTCCAGTCGTTTAATTGTGGAAGGCATTAATTGAATCGAAATAGAAACAGGAACGTTATTTGTTTGTTGTTCTGTCATCGTATTCATCTCCTTTATAAATTCATCCAGTATAATCATTCTAAATATGGACAAACTAAAAACAACAATAAAAATAAACAGGAGTGACTAGAATGATTCGTTATCGAAAAGATCGCGGAGACCATGCTTCTGACTCATCGGGCCGTGGAAGAGGGTTATAAGTCTTTATTATTTACCTTATTTAGTCGGGTAAATACTTCATCCAGTAAAAACATAATAAATTCTATCGGTAAAAAGAACTCGGAAAAAACAGGGATTCAGTTTCTGAAAGACATTTGCATTTCACTTTAAACTAGTGGCCTGCAATGTCTTTTTGGATTTCACGAGCATCTTTTAATATGACTTAATATGGATTTTTGTACTTTCAATGAACTTCCATCGTTTTTGATTTGCTGGAAAAAATCCAAAAATACAATAACAATGATTTCTTCTACTGTCATATCAAATTCTTCATTAGAAAATAAGTCGTAGAGAAGTACTTCTCCACGCAATATTTCAGTTTCACGCATCCTAATGATAATCGAAGCCATTTTTTCTTCTTGGGCATCTGTATAATCCATAATTTCTTCTTCATTTTCAAAATGAAATGTATTAGAGTTTAACGGTTTTAACACTCTTTTTTGTTTTATTTTCTCTTGAAAATACTTGGCTTTCCCTAATTTTAAATATTTGGCAATTTGTTCATTTTTTGCACCTTTCTTAATTTGATTAAGAAAATCATCATAAAGAATCCAAAGCAGAACAGCCTCATTAAATTGATATGGAACTTCTTCTCCAAAATTATCTCGAAGATCCTGAACAAAAATGGTTGCTCTTATGTAGTCGTAATAAGGTAAATTTATTTCTAAATACTTATAACTGCCAAATAACGATTTAAAGAACCCTTTTGCCTCCTCAATTCCCGATAACCTTTTTTGAAGAATATTTAAATGACTAAATGATTTCCTCAAGGTCACTGTCTCCTCCCTCTATCCATTTCATTACGGACATCATTATTTGAAAAACCACCTTTCTTTCTGAAAGATTCATTTGGATAGCCAGTCCATGTGGCCCTCCGATTTGGAGTTCATATTCATTTTCTAGCAGTTGAGTGTGCATATATACTTTTGTGTCTTTGTAATGATGATTCCAATGGACAAGCTCTTTATGTTTTAATCCATATGTCAATAATAGAGTGTTAAATTTAGTTTGCTTTAAATCCCCTTTTCCTTGAAGTCGATAAATTCTTGTACCCTGTTTGCAAAGACTTTTTAATTTCATTTGGACAATAGGATCAACAGGGAATTTTATATTGTGTGTTTTATCCTTGCGTGTAGATCGAATTTGCTTTGTAGGTTTTATTGATTTAGGTTTGGATGTTTTCCCATTTGTTATTTCAAAATCATTGAATAATGGATTAATAAAACTCATTCTCTCCCCTGCCTTTCTGATTTTTTATAATTAACACATGGTCACTTTTCCACTTTTCCGTTTCTAATAGATATATAGGAGAGGGAAGACAAGTTTAGAACCTATATTTGTATATTTCTAGTTAAACTTGTCCATACTTTTGATAATTGAATCTGGGAGAGGACGGATTAATATGTTGAATAAAAAGAAGAAAGATAAAGCTGTAATTAGGAAGATCCAAGAGGGGACAAAAAAGGCTCAAAAAGCAGGAGTTAAGCTAATCAGCATAAAGATTAAATAAAGATCCATATAGGTGAATGATATAAAACACTTATTTGATACCAAACAAAAACAACAGCATCTACATTTAAACTAAAGTGGTTGCTGTTGATATCTATTACTTATTTTAAAACTGAAAATTAGTTTATATTTTTCAGGATAATTACTCCGTCATTTTTGTTACTTTATTGACTAAAATAAACAGAACCGCATTTAAAATGCGGTCTTGGCTGGCTTTATATAATTGACTAATCCCACACTATAGTCTTATGTAATAAAAACAGGATTTGTATAGGTAATAACCCATAAAAAATGATTTATTTGGGTTATAAGATTTATCAAACTAAAAGGAAAGGTGTGTTGAACACCTTAAAACAATTTTTTTTAGTTTGCAGCCACTTGCTTCTGCAGAGCCAATGAGTCCGATGTTTACTACTAATACAGGTAAGGCTTACTCGCCTTCTTATTATCTCAATATATAACCGATGCTATTAAAAATACAAATCTACCACCATTTTTAAATAACCGCACCAACTCGATTGGCCCTCATACTTTTCGACATGCATTTGCGATTATATCCCATCTAAGTAAAGTTGATGTGTACAGCATTATGAGAAGCCTTGGTCATGAGAAAATCGAGACCACGATGATTTATTTGGAAAAGGGATTTAAAAGGGAAAAGCATGCGATTCATGCTTGGAGTGAGGATGTTTTTGGGGAATATATATAACGGAAGAAACATGAAAAACTCTTAACCATTTAGGGCTTTTCGGCTTTTATAGTGGAAAGTAGATTTTTGTTCGAAATCCTAGCTTTTTACTTTTGTGATGTCCGAATAATTAAGGTATATAATAGTTATAATAAGTGTATAGTAAATTAATGAGCTAGGGTTGAATAATTTTAAAGTGACCCCACGAATTGGGGTCACCTAACTTAACGCATATCTAACCTTAGTTCAAATTTTCTGCAATACTGTCTACATACATTTCTCTAGATAAGAGGTTATCTGCCTCTACAGCAGAACTAGGACCAACAAATTTAGTGCCGACTGCAACAACGGTTACAACAAATACAGCTGCAATATGTGTTGCTCCTACATAGGAATAAGCTACCCATAATGCAAATCCAGGTTTAACTGCTAAAGCCTGAGCTTCATCATTTGAAATAGATTGAGTAACTTTAGAATCTTCTTGAGCAAGAGCCTCACGCTCTTGTGCTATTTCTTTTTCAAATATTTTCGCTAAAGCTTTTTCGGTTTCAGCAATTGTTTCTTCAATAACAAAATGATCTCCACTCTCAATTCCTTTTTTGAAGTTTTTAAAGAAATGAGGGTCGTTTCTTACTAGTTGTTTTTCGATGCTTTTGATTCTATTAATTTCTTCTTTAGAGTAGGTATAACCTTCAGGTAATGCAGTTTCCCAAAAATCTGAAAGTGATTCACTTACTTCACCATATCCAAAAAATATCCCTTCAAAAAGTTCTTGACCAGTGTAGTCTTTGTCTTTGGTTTTAGCTTCAGCAACTTGTACATTTACGGCCGAAAGACTCGATAAAAATAATGCAAAAACTAAAATTAAAGAAAGAGCTTTCTTCATTTATTCCACCTCCTTTCGAGTTAAAGGTAAATTAAATTGAAAATTAAATTTAAACTTATATTTAAAATGAGCATTAATCGGCAATAAGAATAAAATTAATGCGGCACTCATCGCTATCGAAAAAGAGACAAGCCCTAACATTAAAGCAAAAATCTCATGCATAGTTATAGCTAACACAAATAATATTTTTTTAGTTTTCGAGTTTGAAAATAGTCCGCAAAACAGTAAAAACTGTAGAATAATTGTCCCCCACGTCGGAATGACAACTAACCAACTTTCAGTTATCGGCTGAATTAATGGTTTAATTATAGGACTAAGCCCAAAAAGTGGATCGTTTAAAAAATAATATACAGCAGTACCATTAACCCACTCAGAGGTAGTTAATTTTGCAATACTTGAATGTAAATATAATATTGCTATTTGAAACTGAATCACAAATATAGATGCCCATCCTAAAGCAACTGCGATGTCTCTGTTCTTTTCGATAGAGCAATCCTTTTCCCAATGCCATTTTCTTTCATCGACTAGTGTCATTGGGATTAATAGAAATGTTAAAACGGCTGTTACTTGATCACCACCATCAAGAGTGGTCATTGAATTTTGAACACTGAAGGCTATCCACCAATGTATTAAACCTGTTATTCTAGGTCTCCATCCTGACATAATAATAATTAAGAGAATAATAGTAACAATTTTAATTTCGGATAAGTATGTATTTGAAGCAATACAAAAAACACTAATTGAATTTATACCTGTAGAACAATATGGATATTCGGTAACTCCAGCAACAGGTTTAAAAAGAGTATTGATATCATTAAACAAAAGCGTTACAAGTGTGCCAAGAGCCAATAGACTTCGTGCTAGACCATAAACATTTGTAAATGGACTTCCCTTTGTCATTATGTAATTTCCGGTTTGATTTACTAATTTTTTGTACATACCAATTCTACCTTTGCTAATTTAGATGATTTGTAAGTTCTTTCCGTAGAAGAGCTCCATGCCCAAGGCATAGGTTCTTGTAATGTAATATATTGTTCACCACATAAAGTTTTCTTCGGGGTAGAATTATATATTTCTATGGGTTGTACGTCTTTCATATCAGCTATACAATCATCTATATCCTTATTACACTCTTTAAAATCTGTTTCCTGAAGCTCTGGAATTATTAAACCTAATTCGGTTCCTTGGGCTCTACCAGTTCTATCTACTCCAAATAAATTTGTTAATTTCATATTGGGCCATTGAGCGGAGATTTCACTATTAGTTGAATAAACATTTAAGAATTCTTCTCTTGGATTTTTACTGAAAAACCCCCAACCTTGAGGTAATAATTGAGAAAATAGTGTATCGTTAGTTTTATTTAAAGTTAAAGGGTTTTGAGGTAATGCACTAATGATTGAGAGCATGACCACTAGTAATAAGATGGCAAAAAATGTGTAAAACCATTTTGCTAATTTATTTTGATTCATGGAATGCATTAGTTTTTGGCTCCTTACTAGTTGTATGTTCGTTTGGTATAAGTTCACACCCATCTTCCACACAATTATTTACTGGAACTATTCTTCTAGAATTGGCTATATGATTATAAACAAATTCTCCTATCCCAATAGAACTAGAAAATTTCAATGGAAAATAAAACATAAAAAGAAGTGGGATACGGAGGCAGATAGCAGCTACAGCATCAATTCCTGAGTGGATTTTTTTATTGCTCAGTTCTACACAATGCATTTTTTTAACAAGTTGTTCATAAGGTATATCTAAGTATTGATCATTATTGCGGATTGTTTGGAATTCAATAATATGGAACCAATCAAGATATTCTATATTCTTTTTTATTTTGATGCACAAAGGACACCAACTATCATATAAAACCAATAATTTTTTCATAGCTTTTCCTTTCTATAAAAAGGAATCACCCTTTATTATTAAAATTTATTTTGAACAAAGTGAGTATTGTGATTAGGACAATTATTCCTACTAATACCCAGGTAGCCCATTCTCCTAAATATTTAATAACTAGTGGAAATAGTAGAACTAATACCCCAATTATTATGGAATATATCCCCATATCCTTTGATAATTTATCTTTGTCACCTTTAAATTCAGATTCCTTATAACCTGCTATTAAATTTCTTTTTTGCTTTTTCCAAATCAACCAGCCAGTTATAATAAATAGCGCTCCAACAATAATAGAAATAATTAATGCTGTATTAAAGTCCGTGTTTAAGGTCAAAAATCATCATTCCCTTATTATTTATTTTTAATATTCTGTTAAAATAAATAAATATGAATATTTTAAATAGACAAAATCCAGTTCCCAATAATATAATAAATGTATTCCCAATATAAGGAAAGAGTTAATTTTAAAATATTACTTTATTCACATGGTTAATAAATTTCATGGTATTAATGATACAGATCATATTCTAGTACTAAAGTTAGTAGAAACATAAAAATTTAAATTCATAGGGAGAAAGGAACTTTGTTTTAATTAAATTCTCTTTATTTTTTCTATAGAATCCAATGGGTTCAATAATATCTTTTAAAAACTGCTCTTGTTTAAATACGTCAGCATTCTCTAGATACATAGCTATACTTTGTATATAATTTATGTATACGAGCTGCTAGATAAATGAATGATTGGCAATCGAAACAGCGTTTTTTCTAACCGTTTTTAGATCAGACAAGTAAAAAGAAGGTGAGTGAAGTTTCTTTGCTACTTAGTCATTTGATCACCGTTAAAATTCTACTATCCCTTCATTTACCCGCTTGTATTAGCTTGTCTACCTGGACTAAGTCAACCTCATCTTGGAATCCATATTTTGGATCCCTTTCTGCTGTACTTCCTAATACAAATCCTCCCGGAAGCAGTTTGTTAGGAAACCCTCGCAATCCTTTCCATAAGTGAACTTCCTTACCGTTCATATCAATTAATAGTGCTCCTAAGTCTGCAGCCTGATAGATTGTATAGCCGCTGCTTGTTTTTTGGGGATTAAAAACCGTTGCCCTGTTGGATAAATTGTTGGATGTCCCATACTTTTTCCTCTCCTCTTCTCTTTTCTTCTTTTTTCAAAATAAAAAGCCCCTTTAGCAGCTGTCTTTTTATAAACAGTTACTAACAGGAGCCTTCGGTGGTCCGATCGGCATATTGTTATTTTTCATAACCTACGTTCTTTTATGGTGGGAGCTTTTTTGTAATGGTAAACGGTGTCTTTCTAATTTATCGATTTGAGTTACCTGTGGATCATGTATCGTTATTTGTACTGTACCATATTCAAGGCTTTCTAATAATGCTTTGATTTTTTCAAGTACTTGCTGATCAATTCGTCCTTTTGAAGGCAAGTAAATCATCCCCTTTTATGGTAGTTAAGCGATTTTCCAATAGGACCTCTGGAGTCGTTTGATCAGGTACATAAGCAATCGTATCTCTCACAAGTGAATTTGTCCCTCTTATATTTTCTAAATAACCTAATTTTTAAAATCTTGGTAAGATTTGATCCAAATAACTAACAGTAACCAAAGTACTTTCTGAAAATTTCTTGGATGGATACTACTTTCCCATGATTTTCCCCAAGAACTAGCAGTGCCCTCAACGCATATTCACCCTTAGTTGATATCTTACCTTCAATGTTAGTTCTGCCTTAAATTGTCGAGTCATTTAGTCAACATTTAAACAGAAAAGATTCATCTTAATGTCGAGTATTCTAGTCAAAAAATAAATTGTTGAGTAGTTTAGTCAATTTTAACCGTAAACGAAGACCATGAATGAATTCTTATAGGGGGTACTTGATGATTAACCTAAAACTCCGGTTGCTTTGGTATTTCTAATTTTCACGACTATAAAAGCAATGGCTCCAATCCATAAAGCAGCAATTCCAGCATAGATAAACGGATAAATCGATGTTTGGTCAACCCACGTATTTACAAGTGTTCTTGCATTTACTAAGATGATAAAACCACCTACTATTACACCCATTAGCTGGGCATGAATTTTCTGTACCAACCAAGCGGCAATTGGCGCTGCAATTAATCCTCCTATCATTAATGCTCCTACCCACAGCCAGTTTACTTCCGACCAGCCAAGTGAGATTAAAAATCCTACAGTAGCAGAAACCGCAATAGCGAATTCACTTGTATCAACTGTCCCAACGACTTTACGTGCACTAATTCCTTTTTGGGATAACAATACAGGAGTGGCAATTGGTCCCCAGCCTCCTCCTCCAGTTGCATCTGCAAACCCTGCAATCAAACCAAGTGGAATAGATTTTTTTCTTGTAAGACCAATATTGTCCTTCTGTTCACCAGTTTTAAACATAAATAAGAATCTAGCTAAAACATAGACTCCAAGAGCTAATAGAAATATAGAAATATAGGGCTTTGCCAGATCTCCCGGTATATTACTTAAGAAGGTAGCTCCCAAAAATGCCCCAATGGATCCTGGAATGATAAGCCGTTTGACTGTTTGCTTATCCACGTTCCCAAACTTGATGTGTGATGCTCCAGATGCGGCTGTTGTGACGACCTCTGCTAAATGGACAGATGCTGATGCAACGGCTGGTGCAATTCCAAATGCAAGTAATAAAGATGATGACGTTACACCATACGCCATTCCCAATGCGCCGTCTATTAGCTGTGCCAACAAGCCAATAAAGGCAAAAACAATTAATTTTTTCACATTAATCCCTCCTTGTTTTTATGGAAACTTAATTCCATGTAGTCAAATATGCTTAAGTTTTCCAAATTTCTTAATTTTGTTTATTTAATATATTACAATTAACCCTATTTGTAAACTAGGAATTAAAAAATATTTTTATTTTTACAAATTAACAATCCGAAAAGAATAGCTAAGCAAGGGTATACCAATTTTTTTGGGGTCAAAACGATTACATTATTATCGTCGTTCTCTTACAGACTGTAGTGCTGCCGTCCAAAAGAAGTTTTGCTAAGTTTGTTTTACCTTTATTTACTATTCATTACAACTTGTTTTCTAAAGTAAAACTTTATATAATTTATAGAACATACGTTTGTTATTTAATAGAGGGGATTGTATCTTTATGAAGGCAAATATTCCTAAAGAATTAGAAGATTTAATCGATGAAAAAATATACCTAGATCTAGAGATACACATTTTAAATACAAAGTTAAATAAGCTTAATGCAATGAAGGATAATGATCGAATAATTTATTTCGAAAAAAAATTAGGTCAAAAATTTAAAGAACGTAAAAAAATAAATGATCAATTAAGAAAAGAGAAAGTAACAATATATAGTCCCATTAATGATGATATGTTTGTTCAATATGATTTTTCAATAAAAACTAATGGAGGCTACAAAGAGGGGAACTTCCGGTACTGGAAATCGGCAATAAAATATAAATTAAATCAACGTCTAAATACAAAATAACAATCACTTCCGACCATACTTAATATTATTAAAACGTCCACTGCCTTTTAGGCTTTATACGTTGCCTACGTCTTTTTGTTACGATGTTTAATTATCTCCTCTTCTTATAGTTGTAGGTCCGGCCAAGTTCACCTACTTATCGACACAATCACTTAATAGTATGCACCTTTTAATGTCGAAGTTTGTTTTATATTAGCTTTTGTATATGTAAGCGTTTTCTATTATAATGATAATAGGTGGATGGTATGTGTGGCTGTCACAGTATCTGGCGTAAGTGGGCCAATACAAGAATAATAGATAGTATATTTATCAATTATTTACAGAAAAACTTCAATAAATAATGCTTAAACCTTTTCTATTAAATTAATAAACTTTGTTAAAGTATTTGTAAATTTCACGGAATCATAACAACTATTCATTATAATGGGGTTAGATTAAAAATCTATTATTGTAAAAAAGTTTCTACATTATTTTATAAGGTGGAGTAAAAATGGTTTTATATGAAAAATTACCTTCAGATATTTTAATTTCCTTTTATGATGAAATTTTGAAAAATATTAATGAAGGAATATTAACGAAAAACATGTATTATGAATTAGGTATAATTATTTCAGTAGCAAACCGAAGGAGTATTATCTTAGAGGAACCATGCGATTTTGAACAAATGGTAGATCAAGAGACTTTGAATGATTTTATTCAATGCGCGCATGTGTCTTAGTATCTTATTGACTTTAAGTGATGGAGACACAAAAAAGGAAAAACTTCCTTATTCAGCCGGAGGAAGTTTTAGATTCTTTGCCATTCTTTTGTCTGTTACTCATTTTAAATTTTTGATACTTCGTAATAAGCTTGTCTAACTTCTGACTGTAATAAATGGTATCGTCGCTATTTAAACCTGTTTCTACTGCGATTAAGATCAAACGGTCTCTCACTTGATTGATTCTTCGTTCTAATTTTTCGACCTCTCTACACATCTACCTGTCTCCTTGTTTATTAGTATACAAGTTCACAAGATTTATTATACGAAAAATTCGTATAATTGGAATACATATGACAAAAGTTCTTATGAAATGACAAATGATAGTCTTTATTGAAATAATCCTTTATGTCCCTTAAAATCGAAGGCTGAGAGATAGTCCAAGGCGTCTGCCATCATCAGCCTTCTGAAACTCTGTTTCGCCGTTCTGTTGCATTGAATTAATCGCGTAGGCTAATAACCGCATTTGATTAAGTGGAATCCTTGATTCGACTTTGCCATAGAGTAATCATTACTCTTTTTAACACTGTTTTCGTATGAACTAGCTTGCCTTTTATCATTTTTTCTAGCCATTTAACCTCCTTTGCCGATAATTATCCGTAATTCTCACAATTAGGAGTTGATAGAATCACCTCAGCCAGACCTCTTGATTCTATCAATTCTCTCAATCCTGCGCCTTCCCCTAAAGTAAAGGAAAGGAATTCTTAATCTTCATATATATTACCCTCTTTTGAGTATTTTGAATAGTTATATAATTTTAATATATATATCGTATTCTTTCGTTTATAATGAGAGTAAAGTTAATGTCTAATCTGCACTAGGAGGGATTTTCAATAGATAATGAAAAGAATAAGCCATCAATACCTCCCTTATATGAAAACCTAAAAAATAATCATGAAACTTGCGAGAATGAAATGCATCGAATCATAAAGGAAATGATAGCTCAAAATAAAGAAATAATAGCTAAAAATAAAGAAATAATAGAGCAAAATTATAAACTTTTACGAAAAAATAAAACCCTTCATCCCCTTAATTTAGTAATGGTTTTGGAAAACAAGGAACAGAATGAGCATTTCTTCGACTATTGGCTGCTTTAGTTGAACAAAAGCCAAATTAAAAATCGATTCCTAAACATTGTAAATCTACTTTTTCTGACGCTACCCCGCCATAAATATCAACCATATAAACACCTTCCATATCGGTCCTTTTCTCTAGTAATTAATTTTCCTCAAGCCAATTATAAAATGGCAGTTTTGAATTTTAATCAGCCTCAAGCAAACGTATGTCTTTAGATCTACTAAGCTATGCGTTAAGGAAAAAGAGAGAAAAATGGAAAAGAAAAAACTATTTCTTCTCAAGAATATCTAGTTATTCAACTAGAGCACAATTCGTCTATGACGGCCTACGTTTTAAGATTTGTAATTGAAACTTAAAAACCCTAGCTAATTTGCTAGGGTTTTATTATCAATATTGACTAAAATTTTAAGTTCAATAATTAAACTCTAAATCACTATACGAATCCTTAAGGTATCCACTGATTGTCGCAATATTACTATGACCAGCTGATCTCCTTACCTTCTCATTATATTTCATATATTGGGACAGCTCTTGTTTTTTGGATGAGTTTATTCCTATTATATATAACAAATTCTAAAACTTAACTTCTATTCTTCATATTGCTGGCAATTCGAGATTTTCGTAATTGGCATTGGAGTAATAATTTCAGTTCGCCCCTGAAAAGTACTTTTTATTAATATTTCAAATTCAAATCAGAAATATGTTTCCATCAAACAGATACGGGGAAGAAAAAGAATGAAGAACAACACTCTTTAGAGGAGGTAAATTCATGGCAGACAATAATAACAACAACCGCAATGAATACTTTGAGGAACGTGCAGGCACAGAAGATGCAAGATTTCACGTTGTACCACACAAGGAAGAAGGCTGGGCCATAAAACGTGAAGGTGAGGATGTCCCTGAACTTACTACTGAATCGAAAGACAAAGCTATAGAAGAAGCAAAGAAAATGGCAAAAGATACTTCTACAATGGTTATCATCCACAATGATGACGGTCAGATTGAAGATCAGCTGAACTATAAAGAATAGTAATGATAGGTGCTGTTAATCAATAGATTAATGGCGCTCTTATTGCTTATGCTTGAGTTTGTTGTTCATTGAATCATCCTTTCTATGGTGAGATAAGGTATAACTTTGATAAAGTGGTTATGCTTATTTTTAAAATAAATCTATAGGAGAACTACTTCTATATATAATAAAAATATTTACTTACAGGAAAATAAACTACATAATTAGTCTCATGACACGTTGGTTTTTTTTGTGATCCATTTTTTGCCTATGATTCGCTAGCTCATCACGTATAAATCGGTAACCGTAACAAACTTCATGTTCCTCATAGATATCCCTAATTTCAGCTTTCAAGTCACTATCTGGATCTGATCGATTCATTCTCTTCACTAAATCATAATATATGCTACGTGGAAAATCAGCGAGCTTTAAGAGTTCCTTCACCGGGTATTTATGGCTTAACTCATAGACTACAATAAGGAGTTGTGATTGAATCCCCACGAACTCCTCTTGATTCTATCAATTCACTCAATCCTCCGCCTTACCCTAAAGCAACGGGAAAGAATTCTTAATCCTCCTATACATACCTTTTTCAATGTTTTTAAAATTACATAATTTTAATTATATATCGTACATATGATCTCCTGATGACACAATGCCGCTTTCTTGTGACTTATGGTACTTAAATACATTACTAGAAGTCGACCTTTACTCCAATATTGTTTTTTGCTATACCTGTGATTGTGAAGAATCCTCCCTTTGAACGGATAAGAACAAATAAACATTCTCTGCTCTGGCTATCCCTGGTTATATCTTTAATTAGCTTTAAGAAACTTTCACTCTCTCAACAAAGCAAAGTACATATTCATCATTCATAACAAATAAAGTGAGGAACTGACTTTTCTATAATCCTAATTACCTCGCCTAATTGGGCCACCTCATACTTTTCTATTAAGGAATGATGATTTTCAACTTACCTAGACACTTCCAACAGCATAAATGATGCTCAAGAGAGTAAGTGGAAACAAATATCCCATTTATCATCCACATATTTAACGACATAATAGGCATTTTTTTACTAATTTTTCAAGACGCCTTTCGTAATATTCATGTTGTTTTGTTATTGCCATTATGACACCTCATCAATGCTTTTCTACGCTAAGGAGAGAGTTAGAGTAAACTATAATTTATTTATGCTTAGAACTAGCGTTCATATAACAGGTATTATACGAATAGTTATACAATAGTGCCCCTCTTTCTAACTCAGAGTACAAAGACACAAAAGTATTGGTTCAATTAATTATTATAGTCGATTTGTTGATAGACGAAGTCCGAGTATTTCTTCAGTTTTTGGTTTGGGAGATACACTATACGTAATTGACATGGATTAAGGTTGTCCGCACCCCAAACCCGCTCCCATTACACAAAAACGCCCTATAATTCAATTTCTTAAATGCGTTGTTTTAGATTCTAACTCATAAAAAAGACACCTTCTTAAAGCAAGCCGCCCAATCGTTGAATAATATTCTATTGGTAGTAAACATCCGACTTTCTAATTCGAATTCCATATCTTTTCTGCCTGCATAAGAATTATTACTTTTAACAATAGATCCATAGAATAACCATTATTAATTTCATATAAAAAGGAACATCTCTTATACAAGATGTCCCTTCATATTTATTATTGGGGTAAAGCATTGATTCTAGCCCTTTCTTTCCGTGTAGTAAAAAGTAAAGAATGGTAGATGCCAAGACTACAACGCCTAAGATAGCATAGAGGGGTATTGTAGCTCGTGAATGGAATGATGAATCCAAGGAGATAAGGGCCAACTCCAAGTCCTGTGTCTAGAAATATAAAGAAAGTCGACGTTGCCAGTCACATACGATGAGAAGGAGTCAACTTAACAGCGATCGCCTGAGTGCATGACTGCATATTACCAAATCCGAGTCCAATAAGTATACCCGATAATAATAAAGTGATGCTGTTGTGGGCTGAACTTAAAAGCAGCATTCCGGCTGTAAAGAGAATAAAGGACGGATACATAATATAGCTTGCTCCTTTTACGTCCATTAATCGGCCTGTAAATGGACGTGAAACTAACACTGCTATTGAATAGACTAGTTGTTTCGGCAGTTATTCTCTAAATTCAATCAATCGCGGGACTTTATATCTTGCAATCCGTTCATTGCACCATTCTATTATTTCCTGTTCGGTTACACATATCACTTTTTTAGAACGATGGCCGCTTTGACAGTTTCCCCGCGATAAGGATCCGGGATTCTAAAAACACAAGCCTCCTCCCCGTCACTGCTGTATGCTGATAGATAACACTTTCCATTTCAATCGGGTAAATATTAAAGCCGCTTGAAATGATTAGATCCTTCTTCCTGACTACAGTAAAGAAATACCCCTCTTCATCCATTGTGGCAATGCTCCCCGTATAAAACCATCAGTCCCTCAAAGCAATGGAGTTTCTTCTGGACTTTTCCAATATCCTTTCATCTTTCTATTTTACGAATAACGGCTATTGTACAGCGAGAAATACAAATTAATTTTTCATCTTCATCCGTAATTTTTATATCCCAGACCATCGTCGTGCGCCCCTTGTGAAAAGGGATTGCAATGGCTGTGACCACGCCGTCCATTTTACTCCGAATATGGTTTGCATTGATTTCCATGCCTACTGGCTGAAATTGATTCGGATCAATATTGATAGCTGTTGCAATAGTTGCTGCCGTTTCCGCTAGAGCAACTGATGCCCCGCCATGAAGGATGCCTGCTGGCTGCCAGGTTTTGGGGCCTACTGGCATATTCATAACCACGCGGTCAGGTGTGAGTTCTAAATATTCGATATCAAGTTCATTAATCAGAGTATGTTTATTCCGGGACCGAATCTGTTCAGCAAAAGCCCATTCATCTTCCATATTATATAAATCTAATACTTCTTTAGAAACAATCATCCAAATCAGCCCCCCTTTTGATCTGATCTTTGTCTTTGTAATTCTTTTACTTTACTGCTTCATTGCTATTCGAAGTATCAAAATGGATTTGCTTCAATATACTCTGCCTCGCTTGAATATACTCTTGATAAAGCTTATCTATGAATGCCGAAGCAGTTATAACCTCTTTAATAGTCCCAATTCCTTGACCTGCTCCCCAGATATCCTTCCATGGTTTTGTCTCCCTGGCAAAATTCATCTGAGAGGGGTCACTTACAGGCAGTCTGTCAGGATCTAATCCGGCCGCTATAATAGACGGTGCCAGATAATTCCCATGTACCCCCGTAAAGAGATTACTATATATAATGTCGTCAGACGTACCATCAACGATTGCCTGCTTATAGGCATCAGAAGCATTTGCTTCTTTAGTAGCAATGAAAGGTGTTCCAATATATGCAAGGTCTGCACCCATTACCTGAGCAGCAAGGATCGCTTTTCCGCTAGCAATGGAACCAGCTAAAGCGAGTGGACCATCAAACCACTGTCTAATTTCCTGAATCAAAGCGAAAGGGCTTTTGACACCAGCGTGGCCTCCTGCCCCTGATGCAACAGCAATCAATCCATCTGCTCCTTTTTCTATTGCTTTATGTGCGAAATAGTTGTTGATCACATCATGAAGAACGATCCCCCCATAACTGTGTATGGCTTTATTAACGTCCTCTCGTGCACCCAAGGATGTAATAATAATGGGGACTTTATGTTTTATACATACTTCCATGTCTTGTTCCAGCCGTTTATTGGTCTTATGCACATTCTGATTAATGGCAAATGGTGCAGCCGGCCGATCTGGATTTCGAGCGTTGTAAGCTTTAAGCTCCTCCGTGATTTCGGCCAGCCACTCATCAAGCTGAGAGGCCGGCCGGGCGTTCAGAGCAGGCATTGAACCAATAATACCAGCCTTGCATTGCTCAATGACTAATTTTGGGCTGCTAATAATAAAAAGCGGTGAGCCGATTACAGGTATTCGTAATCCTTGAAGAATTGAAGGGATTTTTTTCATATCTTTTATACCTCCATACACAAGGGTATTTAAGTTTTAATCTCATTTTTATCCATCCTGTCATCATTCTTCATTTATTTATCTTCATTTATTTATCTTCATTACGTAGAATCTTAAATGTTCCGACCCCTTTTGCGATTACCTTCCCATCAGCATCCTTTATTTCTCCTTCTGCGAAGGCAGTTTTGTAGCCTATTTGAAGGATTTTTGCCTCTGCGTAGATTTCTGTTCCTGATACTCCGGCCAGATAATGAATGTTTAAATTGGTTGTAACAACATTCATCTTCGTAACGGAACGAATGACCATCCCTAGTGCGGTATCCAGCATAGTAGCATGAATACCTCCGTGAAGACGTCCATTTACATTTAGTAATTCTTCTTTCATTTTCAACTTGAGTACAGCACTTTCTTCTTCATAATGAACAACTTCAAATCCTATTAATGAAAAGAATGAACTGCCCTCAAACTTTTCTCGTATATCGTTGACTGTAACGCTCACGATCCCTCACTCCTTTTTCTCTACTTTAAGTGTCTGTTACCATTTTCCAAAAAAAGTATTTTCACCCTATAGTTACCTCTTAAGAGGAACGATTAAGTAAAAAAGATGGGAATCTAAATCCTGCTTAATTATTCCGTTTTCTTTCACATATAATCTATGAATTTAATAAATGAATAATAAATGAATAACCTTAAATGGTTTCAATCATAATCGCCATACCTTGTCCTCCGCCTACACACAGAGTAGCAATCCCGAATCTTTCCTGACGGCGAATCAGTTCATGAATTAAGGTGACGACGATGCGGGCACCAGTTGAGCCAACCGGATGTCCCAGCGCAATCGCACCGCCATTTACGTTGACCTTGCTAACGTCAAGATGCAGTTCACGTATAACCGCCAATGACTGGGAAGCAAAAGCTTCATTTAATTCAAAAAGACCGATATCGTCTATTTTTTTCCCTGTACGTTCTAATAGTTTCGTGACGGCTGGGACAGGGCCAACTCCCATTACTTCAGGGGAGACACCTACAGCCGACCAATCTACTATCCTTGCAAGCGGTTTTAAGCCTAAGCGTACAGCCTCATTCTCTTTCATTAAGACTAATGCCGATGCTCCGTCATTCCGGCCGCAAGCGTTGCCGGCCGTAACAGTACCGTTTTCTTTGAAAACCGGCTTTAAGCTTGACAACTTTTCTATTGTAATTTTAGGACGAGGGTGTTCATCAGTATTAATTATCACCTTACCTTTTTTATCTTTGATTTCAACTGGAACGATTTCGGCCTTAAATTTTTCATCTTCTATCGCTTTTGCAGTTCTTCGTTGGCTTTCCACTGCGAAAGCATCCTGATCCTCTCTTGAAATATTATATTTCTCAGCTACATTTTCTGCTGTAATCCCCATTCCCAAGTTTCTTCCGTATACTTCCTGAGGCTGCTGTCCATTTTCTGTATTGGAATCTACTAATACGGAGCGGTCCCCACCAAAACGTGTATTTCTTATATATAACGGTGCTCTGCTCATATTTTCCGTACCGCCGGCCACAATTATTTTAGCTTGGTTTGAACTAATTTGCTGTGCAGCTGAAGCGATTGCCTGCATTCCTGAAGCACATAATCTATTTACAGTAAAAGCAGGGGCAGTTTCAGAAATACCCGAACGAAGAGCAGCAACCCTTGCTACATTAGAGGATTCGGTAGATTGTCTGACCTCTCCCAAAATAACCTCATCCACCTGTTCGAGCGCTATATTTGCTCTTTTGACCGCCTCTGTTATGGCAATACTCGCCAAATGACCTGAACTTATTTCTTTAAATGCCCCGCCATAACGTCCGATTGGTGTCCTAACGGCACTCACAATAACAATATTTTCACTCACCTTTTCTCTCTCCTTATAAAATGGATATAATTTTCTATTGCTACTAATAATATAAATTTGTTTCAATGGCTAGATGTAGTTATTGAGTCTTTCTCCTTTTCCTCTTGAATGAGAATCCTCTTAAGTAACTTTCCAACTGTGTTTCGTGGTAATGAATCTCTTATTTCAAACTCTTTCGGTACTTTATAACGGGTTAGTTTTTGATAACAATAACCTCGGACTTCCTCCAAATCAACTTGACATCCGTCCTTTGGAACGATATAGGCTTTAACGATTTCTCCTTCCACTTCATTTGGAATACCGGCCACAGCTACTTCCTTTATATTAGGATGTTCATATAGAACACCCTCAACCTCTTGAGGATAAATATTAAAGCCGCCTACAATGATCATTTCCTTTTTTCGGCCAACGATAAAAAAGTAACCGTCTTGATCCATCATCGCTAAATCCCCAGTATACAGCCAGTCATTTTGTAAGGCTTTGTTCGTTTCATCCTTATTGCCCCAATACCCCTTCATTACCTGAGGTCCTCTAATTAATAATTCTCCAATAGCCATCGGCGGTAATTCTTGTCCATAATCATCAACAATCAAACAATCGGTAAAAGGAACTGGAATTCCTATACTGCCAACTTTCCTCGTTCCATTTGTTGGATTTCGGTGTGTGGTCGGTGACGTTTCAGATAAGCCATACCCCTCGCTAATAACTGCATTGGTTAAGTACTCAAAACGTTTAATCACATCAACGGGGAGTGGCGCTGAACCGCTAGAACACACTTTTATACAATCCAATCCGTAGCTCTCCACCTGAGGATGATTGATAAATGCGTTGTACATTTTAGGGACCCCTGGGAAGAAAGTGGGCCGATACTTTTTAATAGACTCTAGTACATAATCAATATCGAATTTCCTGATCAATAGAATGGTTCCCCCAATGAATATCCCAAAATTCATTGCACTTGTCATTGCATATACATGGTAGAGCGGCGTAGCTGCCAAGACAACTTCCTGTCCAAGCTGTAATTTTCCTTTGTACGCGGCGTAACTTTGAATAACATTGGCCATTAAATTGTAATGGGTCAACATGGCTCCTTTCATTTTTCCGGTAGTACCGCCTGTATACTGTATGATTGCAACGTCATCATGTACCGATATAGAAACAGGTTTTTCAAAGGTTTTCGAATGACCTTTTAATTCATCTAAATTTTGAAATATATCATCTTCTTGATGGTCAACCGTCATTTGTGACAGCATAATATGCCGGAAACGATAGTTGTCATATACTTTACGTACAGTTTCTAATGCAGGAGGATCTGTGACAAGGTAAGTTAATTTGGAATCGTACAGAATCTGTAAAAGTTCACGGGGGGTATACATGGGATTAACTTGTACAATAATCAGCCCAAGCGAAAGTGCAGCATAATAAGAAATGATGTAGTCAGGATGATTCGACAGCATTAATCCTATTCTTTCACCTTTTTGATATCCTAATTCTTTCCATGCCGATGCTAAGCGATCAACTTGATCTTTAAGTTCAATATAGGTTACTATTTTATCCTCAAAAATCACTGCTGGTTGGTCACCATACAGTCTGACTGTTTTATCAAGGAGGATATATAGGGATTCTTCGGGAATTTGTACATCCTCTTTATATGGATAATTCTTATACCATGGACGATTCATTAAATCCTCTCCTTTCAAATAATCCTTAAAGCTTGTGCCACCGTGAAATTGAATTTCTTTCTCCACAGTGGCACAACCAATTCTATTAGCACTCTGCTAAGACATTTCTTGCGATGACTAAGCGTTGAACCTCATTTGTCCCTTCATATATCTTCGTAATGCGGGCATCCCGATAAAAACGTTCAACCGGATATTCTGCCACATATCCCATCCCGCCATGAATTTGTACAGCCTTATCTGCTACTTTATTAAAAACTTCGGAGGCAAACAGTTTTGCCATTGAAGCCTCTTTAATGACCTTTTTACCTTCATCTATCTTTTGTGCTGCCATCATGGTTAATGTTCTAGCAGCTTCTGTTTCCGTCGCCATGTCTGCAAGCATCCATTGAATCGCTTGGTTTTCAGCAATTGGCTTACCAAATTGTACACGCTCTTTCGCGTAATTGGCAGATAATTCAATTAATTTATCGCATGATCCCACTGCTCTCGCTGCAAGACTTACCCGTCCTTCACCTAAGATTTTAAGTGCTGACATATATCCCATGCCTACTTCACCAATTACATTTTCTTCTGGGATTATACAGTCTTCAAAAATAATTTGAGAAGTATATGAACCTCTTAATCCCATTTTCTTGTCCTTTTTACCAACAATCAATCCAGGGAAGTCTCTTTCAACTAAGAAGGCAGTAATTCCGCCTTTTGCACCTTTCTCTTTATCCGTTAAGGCAAACACGGTATAAACATCAGCAACCGGTCCATTTGTAATGAAATGTTTCGTACCATTCATAACCCAATAGTCGCCTTTTTTCTCTGCCCTTGTTGCTAAATTCGTTGCATCAGATCCTGCTCCCGGTTCAGATAACGCAAATGCACCAATTTTATTACCGGCAGCCATATCGGGTAAATATTTATTTTTTAAATACTCAGAGGCTAATTTCACAATCCCTGTACTTCCAATTCCTGTATGAGCGCTAATGAGAGAGACAAAACCATTATGTGTTCTACCTAGTTGTTCTAAGATCGTTGCCTTTTCAACTGTATTTAAACCAATTCCACCATATTCTTCTGGAATACTCATTCCGAATAATCCTAATTCTTTTGACTTTTCAACTAAATGTTGCGGAATCGCATCGTCTTCCTCAATTTGTTGTGCAAATGGTTCCACTTCCTTATCTACGAAATTACGAATCATCGTCTTCATTTGAAGCATTTCATCGGATAATAATAGAGTCATTGTTTTTTCCTCCTTAAAATAATTCAACTATATTAATTTTTATAAATACATTTTCCTGTAAATCTATTATTCTTTCGTATTCATTTAAACTTTGGCAAAAACACACCGTTCTACTTATTTTGGAGGTAAAAATCGCTTTAGTTCAATAATTTCCTTGTCTAGATTGTTTTTTATCCTTAAAAATTCCTTATTATATTGGTCTTTTTGATTGGCTGCTTGGTTTAGTGAAGATTTATGGCTTTTTATGTCTGTAGTCAATTGAATGATTTTGGATAACAGCATAAAATTCACTCCTCCTTTTGAAAGGGGCCACTAACTAGCTTATACTTCAACACTTGATTGTTCGTATGTGTAAAAGCCCTTACCTGTTTTCCTTCCCAGCTCCCCTTTACGGACTTTTTCTTGTACAATTTTAGCTGGCATATCCGCCTCATTGCCACTTTCCTCATATCTTTGCATTCGAACAAAATAGTTAACATCAATTCCTGTTAAATCCATTAATGCAAATGGACCGATCGGATGGTTCAATGCTTTTGTGCAAACAAGATCTATTTCCTCGTGACTGGCATACCCATTTTCTAATAAAAATACAGCCTCATCCATTAACTTCGCTAAAATTCGATTAGCAACAAATCCAGAAATTTCTTTTTTCAACAATACTGGTATCTTTTGTATACTTTTTACAACTTCTACTGCTATTTGGGCTGTTTCCTCAGAAGTATGAGAACCACTTACTATTTCAACAAGTTCCATAACTAGAACCGGGTTAAAGAAGTGTACGTTACAGACCTTTTCAGGGCGATTTGTTGCATCTGCTAGTTTTGAACTAACAATTGTCGAGCTATTCGTTGCTAATATTGCATGCTTTGGCGTTATTTCATCTAATCTTTTAAATAATTCACGTTTTACCTCTAATTTTTCCACAATCGCCTCAATAACAAAATCAACATCCTTTAATTCATCTAAATCTTCAGTAAAAAGAATGTTACTGAAGGCTTCACTTACCTCCTCTTCTCTTACTCTTCCTTTCTGTATTCTTCGGTTCATATGACCTTGAAGTGATTGCTTTGCCTTATCTAGACTTTTACTTTCTATATCGTATAAGACGACAGAGTAACCACCTAGTGCACACACCATTGCAATTTGAGACCCCATCGCCCCTGAACCAACTACGGCAATTTTTTTAATCGTATTCATTTGCATCTAACTCCTCCCCTTTGCTTGTTTTTTCTACTATTTTTACAACTTATTCTCGTTATATTAACTGAGTATTATGAATATTTTAAACAGATTTATCCAATACTTCTGGCTGTTTTATATCTTTGCTTTTTCCAATAGAAGGTTTAACAAAAATTGCAAATAGGATACCAAAGATTCCAACTATAGCAGCCATGAACAAAATTGATAAGTTATAGCCGGCCAATCTATCTCCACCAGCTAAGCTGATAATATAACCCGTTATAAGTGGTGCAACAATTCCTGCCAGGTTACCAGATGATGTGAGAATACTTGTCATTAGGCCGCCACGCTCACGCATCTCATTAATCATTATGGTTGGCCCGATCGGTAAAATGGCATATGTGAGACCTTTTGCTAAACACATTGCTGCAATAACCCAGATTGGATTTTGATAGATTGTAGTTGTGGCTAACAATATTGCCCCTAAAATCAATGATCCTGCAACAATGTAAACCCTTGAAACACGCCAATTTTGATTTTTCTTAAATAAATAATCAGATAGTACAGAAACTCCCATATAAATCGCTACAGAAACAATACCAATGATCGCTATGCCATATCCCATTTGTGCTGAAGTCATTTTTATTGATTCTACTAAATAAATAGGCAGCCAAACTGAAAACCAAACAACAAGTATATAGGTTGAGAAATAGGCTAGTGTGGTAAATAGGGCAGTCGGCGAAGCCAAAATTAAAAGGAAATCCTTTAATTTGATTTTCTCAAGCTTTGTTTTCTTTACTTTTTGTGCTTCTTTATATACTTCAACCGGATTTTCTTTCGTTAAAAATTGGAATAAGAAGAACCATACAAAACTAGCTACACCCAGAATGGCAAACGCGATCTTCCATCCAAATATGGTAATTAAAGAAACTAAAACGGGTGCAACAATCATTGCGCCAACTGTGCCGCCCCCAACGATTACTGAATTGGCAAAACCTCTCTGTTTCGGTGGAAACCACTTATCAGCATGATTGTAAGCAATTGGACTATACGGACCTTCGAATGCCCCTAACAAAACTCTGTAAACGATTAAAAGCGGCAATGCGGCAATGGCCAGCACTCCAAATTGCAAAACTGTCCACGACAACATAATAAATCCGAGTACTTTTTTAGCTCCGTATTTATCTGCCAATGCAGCTCCAAAAATACCTGTTACAGGGTAAAGCCAATAATAACTACTTCCTACTAGTCCCCACTCTAGAGCACTAAGATTAAATTCCTCCATAATAGGCACAGCTGCAAGTCCAACGATTGATTTATCTGCAAAGTTTATGATGGCCCCAAGGAATAATAGTAATAGAACAAACCACCTCATAAGTTTCCCTCTTTTCTTTGTGATTTCGTTAATTTCAGTTTCCCTAAGAAGCTCTTGAATGCATCAATCATTAAACTTAATGCCCCGCTAAAAACTTGGGTATAATCGACATCCTACAATTTTCTGTCTTCATACGTCACCACCTTTCATTTTTCTTCCTTTCGTCTACATCCCTGTAAATTGGGCTTGTCTTTTATCAATAAATGCCTGTGTTCCTTCATTCTTATCATTTGATCCAAATAATACGGCCTGTGCCAATTTTTCAATCATTAGTGCAGTTTCCATATCGGTATCGTATCCTTTGTTTACGGCCAGCTTAGCCATTCTGACAGCAAGTGGTCCTTTCGTTAAAATTTTCTCTGCCTTCGTTTTCACAACTTCCCACAATTCTTCCATTGGAACCACTTTAGAAACTAATCCCACTTCTTCTGCCTGCTTTGCTGTTAGCATTTCGCCGGTCAAAATCATATCCAACGCTCTTCCCTTTCCAATGATCCGGGCTAAACGCTGGGTTCCGCCTGCACCTGGAATAATGGATAAATTAAGTTCTGGAAGTCCAAATTTTGCATGTTCAGCTGCAATCCGAATATCACAGGCCATTGCCAGTTCACACCCCCCGCCCAATGCAAATCCGTTAATAGCTGCTATAGTTGCTTTATTGCAATTTTCAATCCTGCGATAAACACCAGACATTCCCGGAACGAGAGCATCTGTTGGCAACTTTTCTCTTAACTGTTTAATATCGGCTCCCGCTGCAAATGACTTTTCTCCAGTCCCTGTAATAACAATAACCCCTATTTCATCCTCATTCTCTAGGAAATCCAAGGCATTACTTATTTCCAATAAGGTTTTCCCATCCAAGGCATTTCTGACTTCTGGGCGATTGAGCTTAATAATTCCAATTTGACCTTCTTTTTCTACTAAGATATTTTGATTATTCATTTAAACCCTCTCCTCATATGAAAAAAGTATTTCGGTCCATATTGACCCATTTCCAGTGTTAGTTAAAGAATTGTTACCTCTTTTATAAGTAACGTATATACATAATCCCTAGCTAACGACTGAGCGCTCAATAATCTCTACAATATCTAAAGTTTCCACTTGACCTTCAACCTCTTTTGCCTTTGTGCCATCACCGATCATCGTTAAACAATATGGACAGCCTGTACTAATGATCGTTGGATTCGTTTCAAGAAGTTGTTCGGTTCTTGCAACATTGACACGCGTTCCCTTATCTTCCTCCATCCACATTAATCCTCCGCCGGCACCGCAGCACATCGAGTTCTCCCGGTTCCGCTCAGGCTCTACAAGCTTCACACCCGGAATCGCCTTTAAAATTTCACGAGGTGCATCATACACATTATTGTAGCGTCCTAAGTAACAAGAATCATGGTACGTAATTACTTCATCTACCTTATTTTTCGGTGTCAGTTTTCCCTCCTTAATTAGTTTTTCTAACAACTCTGAATGATGATACACCTCTGCTTCTAAACCAAATTCAGGGTATTCATTCTTGAGTGTGTTAAACGCATGTGGATCCATTGTAACAATTTTATCTACCCCATACTTTGTAAACGTTTCAATATTGGCGTTCACAAGTTCTTGGAATAAAAACTCATTTCCAAGACGACGGGGCGTATCCCCAGAGTTCTTCTCTTCATTTCCAAGAATCGCAATTTTTACTCCAGCCTTATTTAAAAGACGGGCAAACGATTGAGTAAGCTTTTGACTTCGATTATCATAAGAACCCATTGATCCAACAAAGAACAAATAATCAAACTCTTCTCCTGCTTTTTTCAATTCTTTTGCAGTTGGAATCATAACATCCTCTAAAGCATCACGCCAATTGGCACGTTCTTTACGGTTAAGTCCCCATGGATTTCCTTGACGTTCAATATTAGTCAGTGCACGTTGAGCATCAGGCTTCATTTTTCCTTCTGTTAAAACAAGATAACGACGCAAATCAATAATTTTATCGACATGCTCATTCATAACAGGACATTGGTCCTCACAGTTACGACAGGTCGTACAGGCCCAAATCTCTTCTTCTGTCACAATATCCCCTATTAAACTCACATTTTCCATCGTTGCCGCTACCTCTTGAGAACCGACACCCGCTAGTGCTAATTGATTGCCTCTTGTATTTTTAAAGGCGAAAGCAGGCATCCATGGCTGTCTAGAAGTTACAGTGGCTCCTTTTTCTGTTAAATGATCTCTCATATTAATAATAAGATCCATCGGAGATAATGTTTTTCCTGTTCCTGAAGCTGGGCACATATTCGTACAACGCCCGCATTCTGCACATGCATAAAGATCGATCAACTGATTCTGAGCAAAATCCTCAATTTTCCCAACACCAAAGCTTTCTGCCTCTTCGTCCTCAAAATCAATCTTTTTTAATTTCCCAACTGGACCGCTCTTCTTAAAAAAGATGTTAATCATGGCAAAGATCTCATGAAACTGCTTGGACTGCGGCACAAACACCATGAATGTAAAAACAACAGCCATATGAACCCACCAAAATACATAGAACAACACCGTTCCAGCCCTTGTTCCGATATCGGAAAATAACAGCGCAATGACACCGGAAAATGGAGCATAGACAAGATTCGGTTCATAATTTAACATAACTGCTTCGAATCCTAAAGTAATCAGGATGGATAAAGTTAGTGTAGTTAAAGCGATATAAACAAAAGCAGCCTTGCCATCACGCTTCCATTGTAACCGCTTTAATTTTTCACCATAACGGCGATAAAATCCATAAATGACAGCCAACATCATGAGGAATGTTGCCCATTCTTGTATAAGACTGAAATATTTATGAGCTTCTCCAAAAGGAAATTCATAGCCTTTAATAAATCCTTTTATGATAAGTTCTATGAGTCCTATTTGAATGATAAAAAAAGTATAGAATAACACTAAATGCATGAGACCGCTTTTCTTATCTTTGAATAATTTTGACTGACCAAAACCGTTGACCAATATCAAATGAATTCGTTCTTTAAGGTTTGGTTCAAACTCCGCCTTTTTGCCAAGCTTGATAAATAAGTAACGGGTATATACCAGATTGACAAATAAATAGATTGCATATCCTGTCACGGCTAGGAAAAACAAGAGGTTCAGCAGAGTTAACATCTAGATCATCCTCCTTGACGATTCTAAGTTTGTTTTCTTACTTTTCATATCTGACTAATGAGGAAAATAATGAAACTTTCCCATAATGCTGATAGGTAAATGTTTCTTTTTAAATTCGATTTATTAGGTAAGGATATAATTGCAGCAAGGAATATGTCCCCCCTTGTTTATCAAAAGAGAGGACTGTGATAAACAATATATTTCAACTTATATATCCTATAATGGTTCTTTATGTGCATTCAACATGGACTTGTATCTAGCTGGAAACAAGAACTTTTTTAAATTCTTCAGTCAAAAGAGGGAGCACTTCAAATAAATCGCCTACAATTCCATAATCCGCTACTTGGAAAATCGGTGCTTCTGGGTCCTTGTTGATAGCTACAATTATTTTCGAATTAGACATTCCTGCCAAATGCTGAATGGCACCGGAAATCCCGCAAGCGATATATAAATCGGGAGTTACGACCTTTCCAGTTTGTCCAATTTGCAATGAGTAGTCACAGTATTCTGCATCACAGGCCCCACGCGATGCTCCGACAGCTCCGCCTAAAACTTCTGCAAATTCTTGAAGTAACTTGAAGCCTTCTGTACCTTTCACACCACGGCCACCGGAAATGATCACCTTTGCTTCACTTAGATCAACCCCGTTCCTTGTTTTTCGAACGATGTCTTTCACAATTACTCGTAAATCTTTAATTACCGGCTGGAATGAAATGACCTCAGCATGGGCAGGATTTTCTTTTATCTCGAAGTTATTTGGACGCAGAGTTGCAAACACTTTCCCCTGGTTAAATATCTTTTTTTGAAATGCTTTTCCTGAATAAATCGGACGTGTAAAGACAATATTGCCATTTTCCAAATCTACGCCTGTGCAATCCGAAACTAGGCCAACTCCTAATCTTGCAGCCACTCTCGGGGCTACATCTTTACCAATAGCTGTATGCCCCATTAGAATAACATCCGCTTGAACTTCATCAATCAGTTGACATAGAGCTTGGGCATACGCATCGGTTGTAAAGACAGTTAAAGCTTCATCTTCAACAACATATACTTTATTAGGCCCATATTGGCTTACTGCCTCTACAAAAGAGGATGCTCCTTGACCAAAAAGCGTTACAGAAACTTCACCGCCTTCTGACAACTGTTGAGCTGCAGTTAAAGCTTCAAACGAAATATTACGTAATTTCCCATCTTTGATTTCTGCAAAAACAAGTATTTTTTTACTCATATAATCCATCCTCCTACATTTAATATTTAGACTATTTTAGCTTCAGTTCGAAGTACTTGAACAAGTTCAGTAATCTGTTGCTGAACTTCACCTTCAAAAATGCGTCCCGCTTGTTTTTTTGCAGGTAAAAATTGATCTGAAATGGAAGTTCTGACGGCTAAATCATCTTCAGATAACTCTAGATCGTCTATCATCAAACGTTCAATGGGCTTTTTCTTCGCTTTCATAATCCCTGGCAAAGAAGGATATCGGGGCTCGTTCAAACCTTGTTGTGTGGTTGCCAAGAACGGAAGATTGACTTCAACAACTTCCACATCCCCTTCAACATCTCTTTCAACTAAGGCTTTACCCCCTTCTAGTGATAGTTTTGTAATTGAAGAGACTTGAGGAATGCCTAATTCTTCGGATACCCGGATGGCGACCTGACCCGATCCTGAATCCACTGCCATATTCCCGCCAAGAATTAAATCGTATTCTTTTCCTTTAATTGCTGCGGCGATATATTTGCTGAGCGTATACTCGTCAACTTCCTCTTCCTCTAATTCTATAAAAATCCCTTTATCCGCTCCCATAGCAAGTGCCGTTCTCAATACACCTTCAGAACGATCAGGTCCAACCGTCAATACGGTAACTTCCGCACCTAAATCTTCTTTGATCTTTATAGCTTCTTCCACTGCAAATTCATCATATGGATTAAGAATAAACTCTACACTGTCCTCGCCTATCTGACCGTTTTGAATCACAATCTTCTCTTCAGTATCAAAAGTCTGTTTCACTAACACTAAAATATTCATTTTCTAACATCCTCCCATTCTTCAAACATTTATTTTAAAAATTAAAGATATTCCTGCTTCAACTGTGCCGCAATAATATTTTTTTGGATTTCAGAAGTACCTTCATAAATTCTCGTTATTCTTGCATCCCGATAAAAACGTTCCACCGGAAATTCTGAAATGTATCCAATTCCTCCATGGATCTGTACCGCTTTATCTGCGACACGATTATAAACTTCAGAACCAAGCAGTTTTACCATAGCTGCTTCCTTAATCACCTTCATTCCTTGATCCACCATCGATGCTACACGATATGTCATACTCCGTAATGTTTCTGTATCCACAGCCATATCAGCCAAATAATGTTGAATAATTTGTTGTTCAAAAATCGGTTTACCAAACTGAATTCTCATATTGGAATATTTGATAGACATTTCTAATAGCTTTTCGCATGAACCTAAATTACGTGCAGCAAGTCCTGCTCGGCCATTAGCTAGAATTTTTAAAGCATTGACATATCCTTGCCCTTCTTGACCGAGTACATTTTCTGCCGGGACTTCACAATCTTCAAAGAAGATTTCTGAAGATTGAGAACCGCGAAGACCCATTTTCTTTTCAATTTTTCCTATTGAGAACCCAGGAGAGTCTTTCTCAACAATAAAGGAAGTAATTCCTTTTGCTCCTTTACTTGCATCTGTCACAGCCATTACGGTAAATACATCTGCGATCGGAGCATTCGTAATATAATGCTTGCTCCCATTTAGAATGTATTTATCGCCTTTTCTAACGGCAGTTGTTTTTAGGTTGGTTGCATTTGAACCTGCACTTGGTTCAGTTAAAGCAAAGGCACCTATCATTTCTCCCCTTGCCATCGACGGCAAATACTTTTGCTTTTGTTCCTCATTTCCCATTTCCACAATTCCAACGGAGCCGATCCCTGTATGACCACCAATAACGGTGGTATAGCCATTATGTGTTCTACCTAATTCTTCGTAAATGGCACACTTTCCGACCATTCCTATACCCGTTCCGCCATATTCTTCTGGGATACTTAATCCAAACAATCCCATTTCCTTGGACATGTTCATTATTTTTTCAGGAATTTCATCCTTTTCTTCTATTTCCATCGCCAAAGGGTCCACTTCACTATCAATAAAATCACGAATACTTTGTTTTAAAAATTTTATATCTTCTGCTAGTTTAAATTCCATTTTGTCAGTTTCCTTTCTATTAATATATTTGTAGAATTAGACAGCCGTATTACAAAACATGATCTCCCACAGATCTCATCAATTGACAAAATGCTAGATATTTCAACAGTGTCAGGTAGTTTGTTTGCAATTTTTCAAATTTTATAAATATTCTTGTTATTATGATAAGAAAATTAGAAAAAATAGTCTAATATTTATTTTAGACTAGCATAATACTTAAAAGGTATTAAGGAGAGTTCATGACCTACTATCATTCGCCAAGTTGGATTCTCAAATGGGCATATTAGATCATTTTTAATAGCTTTCAAATTATATTGCAAAACGAACGATTCATTGTTTTCACTATTCCTCTTGAAGTTAGTGCTATTAGGTCCTCCTGCTACCTCTCATCTATCAATCTTTTCCAAATTGAGGCTGCCTTTTTTCTCTGAAGGCCTGAATTCCTTCCTGGTGATCTTTCGTCGTGACGAGGGTTGCCTGAGTAATACGTTCCTGCTCCAGAATTTCCGGCAGGCTTGCAGTTAATGAAAGATTAACCATTTTTTTAATAAGTCCATAGGCCATACTTGGTCCTGAAGCAATTTCGTTTGCAAATTTATCTACTTTCTCTTCAAACCCATTTGAATCATAAATATGGTTAACAATACCTAACTTGTGGGCTTTCTCAGCCGATAGGGGTTCAGCACTGAAGAACAATTCCTTTGCCAGATAAGGCCCTATTAATTTAGGTAGAAAATACAAACCGCCGCCATCTGAAATTAATCCTACTTTTGAAAAACTGAGAATAAACCTACTTTCTTCAGAAGCTAAAATCATATCACTGGCTAAAGCAAGATTAAAACCAGCACCGGCTGCATACCCATGCACAGCTGAGATAATCGGTTTTTCCAGATTACTCATTTGCATAATGAGCTCATTGAAAACCCCAATATGATCGTACGTTCCTAACGAGCCTCTAGTCCCCATCTGCTTAACATCGCCACCAGCACTAAAAGCACGCCCCGCTCCTTTTAATACCACAACGCGAATTGATTCATCATTTTTTGCCTCTGTTAATGATTGCTTCATCCCTGTGAGCATTTCCGGACTAAAAGCATTTAAACGATCGGGACGGTTTAAGGTTAAATACATCACTTGACCTTTTACTTCTACTAATATATCTTCAGTGTTTAATAGAGTCATCTGTCTTCCTCCTCCACGATTGATTTTCAGTTACTACAACATACCTGCCATTTTTCAGAAATGGTACGGCATTAATCTCCCTGTAACCTTTATATGTGCTATAAATTCAGTATCGAGATCCATTCCTTTTTTCTTTCCATTATAAAAAAACGGCTTCTTATTACACTTTCATCAGCAATAGATAGGGCTTAGGGGTAGGTGAAAAATAGGGACGGCATCCTCCTCCCTAAAAAACAAATATAGTTCAGAATTTTCTGTCATCGTAAATCGATTTTAATTTCTAAAAGTTGTATAATAACGGCCGTCATTTCAATACAACATTCTGTCAGGCACCACCCTTGATATATCAGCCAATTTTTGACGATGACCTCAAACTACAAATTCTCTTCAAAGAGACTCCCACCCAACAACAGATTTCTCAACTTTTATTCCCTTTCAATAATGACTGCAATTCCCTGTCCCCCACCGATACAAGCGGTAATTAAGCCATATTTTCCGCCAGAGCGTTGTAATTCATATACAGCTTTTGTTAACAGGATACCACCTGTTGCGCCGAGCGGGTGACCGTGGGCAATGGCTCCGCCATTCACATTTAGTTTTTTGTGATCAAAATCTAATTCACGTCCGCATGCAAGCACTTGAGCAGCAAAAGCCTCATTTAATTCGATAATATCCATATCTCTCAGCTCCATGCCCGCTTTAGCAAGAATCTTCTGTGTGGCAGGAACAGGGCCAATTCCCATAATATTGGGATCTACACCAGCAATAGCTGATTGACGAATCACTGCCAACGGTTTAAGCGCTAACTGTTCTGCTTTTTCCCTTGACATTACCACCAGTGCTGATGCCGCATCATTCAATCCTGAGCTGTTACCAGCTGTAACGGATCCATCCTTTGCAAAAGCAGGAGCTAATTTACTTAATCCTTCCAAAGTCGTTTGCGGGCGCGGATGTTCATCCTCAGCAAAAAGGATTGGCTCTCCTTTCCGAACCGGAATGGTAATAGGAACAATTTGTTCATCAAACCTTCCCTCTGCCATTGCCCTTGCCATCCGTTTCTGACTTTCTAAGGCATATTGGTCCTGTTCCTCCCGCGAAATATTGTACTTCTTTGCAAGATTTTCAGCTGTGATCCCCATCGGAGGATTCCCGATTTCCTCCGGTGATAATTGAGATTTACGAAACCTTGGGGGCTGCGGACTGTACGGTTTTACTGGACGATCCATTAAATAAGGGGCACGGCTCATACTTTCCACGCCTCCAGCCACATAAACATCCCCAGCTCCTGACTTTATGGATTGAGCAGCGAGTACGACTGCATTAATTCCTGAACCACACTGACGGTCAACTGTAAGTCCTGGAAGATTAATAGAAAGGCCGGTCTGTAAAGCTGTTAATCTGGCAATATTTCCGCCGCCACTTAACACATTCCCCATGATGACATCATCAATCATGTCTGGTTCAATTTTTGCCCGTTTTACTGCTTCCTTGATTACTTCTGCCCCAAAAACATGCGCAGGTACAGAAGCCAATGCTCCTCCTTGCCTTGCAATAGCCGTTCTTACGGCTGATACGATTACTGGATCTCTTTTCATTCTCTAAACACTCCTTCTGCTTGATTTTGGATTACATGGTCGAATGCGATGTAAGCTGCCAAAAGAAAACAAATCTCTTGGAATAGGCTAATAGTTCAGACCTTTCCTAATGATTTTCAAAAATATATGGAAATTATAGAATACACCGTTATGATATCTAGTATCCATTTGTCCCCATCCTGATACCTAATGAGTATTACTACGCCCTTTTAAAGGCCAAGAAGATTCAAGCAATATGCGTAAAGATGCTTTCCCATTTAGTAATTTCCAGTCATCCATCAGTCACTTTTTATTCTGCTATCGGATTAATTTTTTGGTCCGCCAGCAACATAAATGACTTGACCGCTCACAAATGATGAACGTTCATCGGAAAAAAAGACAACGGCATTCGCAATGTCCTCTGGCTTACCACTTCTTGCAACAGGGATTTCGCTGACTCTGTCTCTTACAAAGTTTTCAAAAGGAACGCCAATTCTTTCGGCGGTAGCTTTTGTCATTTCTGTCTCAATAAATCCGGGTGCCACCGTATTAGCAGTAATGCCATATTTACCAAGTTCAATGGCGAGTGTTTTTGTGAAACCTTGAAGACCTGCTTTTGCTGTGGAATAGTTTGCCTGGCCCCTGTTACCTAAGGCAGATACAGAAGAGATATTAACGATTCTGCCATAATTATTTTTGACCATATATCGCTGAGCAGCGCGGGATGCATAAAAAGCGCCTTTTAAATGGACATCCATAACAGTTGTCCAGTCATCATCCGTCATTTT